>PUOZ01000250.1 GCA_003553165.1 Thioalkalivibrio sp. | reverse complement strand
CCGTGATTGCCGAACTCGTCGGCGTGCGCGGCATCGGCCGCTGGACCGCCGAGATGTTCCTGATTTTCAACCTGCTGCGGCCCGACGTCTGGCCGGTCGACGACATTGGCCTGCAGAAGGCAGTCGCCCTCCACTACCTCGACAACGCGAGACCCACCCCCGGCGTCCTGCGCCGACATGGCGAGCGCCACGCACCCTGGCGAACGGTCGCCACCTGGTACCTCTGGCGCAGCCTGGACCCCACGGTGGTCCAGTATTGACAGCAAACCGGGGGCTTGGTGGCCGCGGGTGAGCAATCACCCGTGGCCACCCAGCCCCGGTTTTTCTCCCATCGCGATCCAGGCTTGGCCGAGGCTGAGGCCGCCGTCGTTGGCGGGAGCGAGGCGCGGGAGATGGACCTGGTAGCCGGCTGCAATGAGGCGGCGTTCGAGATCGGTCATCAGCACCTGGTTCAGCACGCAGCCGCCGCTGAAGGCGAGGTGGCGGATGCCGGTAGCCTCGGCGATCGGCTGGATCCAGTCGGCGAGCGCCGCGGCGAGGGTGGCGTGGAAGACGGCGGCGGCGTGGGCCTGGTGGAGGGTTTCCGGGGCGTTTCCGCTGTGGCGGGAAGGCGGCGGCTTGCCGCCGCTTTGCAGTGCGCGGTCGGCCAGCGAGGCCAGAAGGGGGAGAAGGGTCAGGGTGTGGCCGGGGTCGATACGCCAGCCGTTGGGGAGGGGATCGGCTGGGCCATGCAGTTCGGCGAGTCCTTCGAGCAGCATCGCGGCCTGGCCTTCGAAGCGCTGCACGGGCTTGATGCCGAGCAGGCCGGCGGCGGCGTCGAAGTGGCGGCCGAGGCTGGTGGTCAACGGACAGTTGATGCCGCGTTCCAGCAGTTCAGCGAGCTGGGACGCCAGCGGCTGGTCGGGAAAGCGTATGGCGATCTCCCCTCCCCGGCCCAGCGCGTGCAGCGTGGCCGCGGCCATGCGCCAGGGTTCGCGCGCGGCGCGATCGCCGCCAGGGAGCGAGAGCGGGGCGATGTGGCCGAGGCGCTCGAATCCGGCGCCTTCGAGACGCAGCAGTTCGCCGCCCCAGGGCGCGCCATCGGATCCGAGGCCGACGCCGTCCATCGCGATGCCGAGCACCGGTTCATCGAGTCCGTGCTCGGCCTGTACCGCCGCCAGGTGTGCGTGGTGGTGCTGCACGCGGATCAACGGGACATCGAGTTCTTGCGCCATCGCGGCGGCGAGCTGGCTACTGTAGAAGTCGGGATGCTGGTCGCAGGCGATACGTTCGGGCCGGATCTCGAGGATGTCGAGCAGGTGCCGGACCGTCTCGTCCAGCGAGCGGCAGGTCGCGGCGTTATCTAGATCGCCAATGTGCTGGGACAGGAAGGCCTGATCGTCGCGAGTTACGCAGAGCGTGTTCTTGAGCCAGGCGCCGAGCGCCAGCACCGAGGGCCCGCTGTGCGGAAGGCGGATCGCGTTCGGCGTGTAGCCGCGCGCGCGGCGCAGGAACGACGCACCACCGGCGCCGACCCGGATCACCGAGTCGTCGCAGCGCACGAGGATGTCGCGGTCATGCACCAGGAGCACATCGGCGATTCCGGCGAGGCGTTGCACGGCTTCGGCGTTGTCGGTGACCAGCGGCTCGCCGCCGGGGTTGGCCGAAGTGCAGACCAGCAGCCAGGGTTCGGCGTCCTCGGCTTCCAGCCAGGCGCTGCCCGGGGGGCGGCCTGCAGCGTCGTGGAACAGCAGGTAGTGCAGCGGCGTATAGGCGAGCATCGCGCCCAGCCAGGCGAGCCCGGGCGCGACGCCGGGCAGGACGTCGTCACAGCCTGCGGATTTGCGCAGCAGCACGATGGGCCGGTCGCGCGAGCGCAGAAGCTGATCCTCGGCCTCGCCGATCTCCACCAGGCCTTCGAGCGCATTCAGGTTCGCGGCCATGACGGCCAGTGGCTTCTCCTCGCGGTGCTTGCGCGCGCGCAGCCGGGCCACGCTGTCGGCATTGCGCGCATCACAGAACAGGTGGAAGCCCCCCAGGCCCTTCACCGCCAGAATCTCGCCGGCTCGGAGACGCCGCACGGTCTCGGCGATCGGGTCTGCCGTGATGATCGTGGTGCCCTCCGGATTCAGCAGTGTGAGGTGCGGTCCGCAGTCCGGGCAGGCGTTCGGCTGGGCATGAAAGCGCCGGTTCGCCGGATCATCGTATTCGTGCTGGCAGGGTACGCACTGGGTGAACGCCGCCATGCTGGTGTTCGGCCGGTCGTAGGGCAGCGCGCGGGTCAGCGTGTAGCGCGGGCCGCAGTGGGTGCAGTTGATGAAGGGGTAGCGGTAACGCCGGTCTTTCGGATCGAAGAGTTCCTCGAGGCAGGCAGGGCAGACGGCGGCGTCGGGGGTGATGCCGGTACGGACCGCACCGGCGCGGCTGGGCGCGATCCGGAAAGCAGGATCGGCACCGGACGGTTCCGGGGCCAGATCGGTGGTCTCGATGGCGTCGACGCGGGCCAGCGGCGGTGCCTCGGCGGGAAGGCGGTGCAGGAATGCGTCGACGGCCTGCGGGCCGCCCTGGATT
>PUOZ01000341.1 GCA_003553165.1 Thioalkalivibrio sp. | reverse complement strand
GGCAGGCCGCCGGGGAGCCCGCACCGGCAGATCGACGCGCGCACAGCGACGAGGCGGCGCTGGACGGGCGATTGGCCGAGACGGAGGCGCCGCCGCAGATCCCGGCGACAGGGGAGGACGCAGGTCCCGATCTCGCGACTTCTGATGCGCCCGAATCTTCCACCAGGGTCGTGCAGACCGCACCCGGACCGGCGCCCGAACCTGCAGCGCCAGTGGTCACTCCCGCGCCCGACGCGGCAATGCTCCCCGATACGGAGTCGCCCATCGAAGAGAGCGGTCCGGCGCGGTCGGAAGCACACGAAGCCGCCCAAGCGGACGCGTCGCGCGTCTTTCTGGCGCCGGGCACGCGCGTCAATCTGCGCGCCGCTCCCTCGCTCGCCAGCCCGGTGTTGCGCATACTCGACGCTCGTGTGGAGGATGTGGAGTTGCAGCTCGTTGCAGCCGGCGAGGCCTTCTACCAGGTCCGCTCCGCTGAAGGCATTGTCGGCTGGGTCAGTCGGGATTTTTCGTCGCTCACGCCGTATGCCGAGCCCGCGCGTTGACCAGGATGGTGGGTGTCGATCGGGGCCTCCTTGCATTCAGGGACCCCGCGTCCATACTCAGGGAAAGCGAGCGAGATGGAGGCCCGGCATGTTTCTCAAGGACATCAGCAACGGCCATCTGGTCGAGGTGCTGGATACCGTGGCGCTGTTCGATCCCTCGGCGACCCATTTCAAAGGCCGCTACAACTGGGGCGAGGATCTTCCCGATCCCGAGCCCTTCGCAAAGGCCAATGTGGGCTTTCCATCCGGCGAGCCGTTACCCCGTTGCTGGCTCGACATGCACTACCGCGACGACGAGCTGCGCCGGTAAGCCGCACCCCCGTCCCTCCGGGCCGGGCATGAAGATAACGTAGGTCGGGTCAACGCAGCGCAACCCGACACGAAGCGGCTGGGCTCTTCGGATCTGACGGAGCGCGCGCCAAATCCGTTGCAAGCCGCCGCAGCGGGCCGCAGTGCATGGCGGGTCAGAGGCCGATCAACTCCGCATGGAGGCCGGTTGCGGTGACGGCACGCAGGATGTCGTGACTCTGCAGTCTCTCGGAATCGAATTTCACCACCAGCAGGTGAGATGTCCTGTTCTGGCTGGATGCGGCCGTCACACCGTCCAGGGCCAGAAGTCTGTTTTCAAGGCTGACCCGGGTTTCGGGGTCGATGCTCTCATCGATGTGTATCGTCACATCAGCGATGGCGTCATTCATCGCGGATACCTCCGGACAAGCAGGCTTATGCTGAGCCGCGCACGTTACCGTCCCATACGGCGACGATCGCGCGCACCTTGTTCTTTGCCTGACGACCGCAGGCCTGCAGTGATATTAGACGCTGATTGCAGGGTTTGCGTGATGCGGGCGTCGTTCCCTGTCCGGCAGTGGCATTTCTTCTGAGACGCCCGGCCGGGCCTTGCCGTGCAGATTGCGAACGGCACCGGCCTCCTGGGCAAGGTCGAATCCATCGACGCATGTGCAGTGCAGGTGGCTCTAGCAGCCGGTCGCGACGAGCGGGAATCGACGGCCGTCCCTGGCCGCTGCTGGGGTCAGGCCGCGTCGGCCAGTGGGTCCATCTGTCCGGGGCGCGATACCTTCAGGGTGACCAGCTCTTCGGAGCTGGTCGGATGGATCGGGATGGTCAGGTCGAAGTCGCGCTTGGTTGCCCCCATGCGCACCGCGACCGCGAAGCCCTGCAGCATCTCGTCCACGGCGTCGCCCACCATGTGGATGCCGACCACCCGTTCGTCTTCACCCGCGCAGACCAGCTTCATCGCGATCGGCGCGATGTCAGCTTCGGCGAAGGCGCGGGCGAGGCCGCCGTATTCCGTCTCGTACACGTGTACCGCGTCGCCGAAGCGCTCCACGGCCTGGGGCTCGGTCATGCCGACCGCGGCAGTGGGCGGGTGGGTGAAGGTGACGGTCGGAATCTGCGTGTAGTCCACTGGCATCGGGTTCCGTTCCGGCGCGAACCACCGGTCCGCAAGCCGGCGCCCGGCGGCGATGGCCACGGGCGTCAGCGGCCCCTTGCCGATGATGTCGCCGAGTGCGAACACGCCAGGGACGTTGGTCTCCTGCCACTCGTCGACCGGAACGGTGTGGTTCGGGAGGATCTCGACGCCAGCGGCTTCCAGGCCGATATCCCGCGTCTTCGGGCGCCGGCCGACGGCCCACAGCACCCGCTCGAAGGGACCGAATTCCCGAGCCTCTGCCACCTGGACCCGGACCGCGCCCGGTTCTCCGGTCAGACCTTTCACGGTTGAGCTGAGATGGCGCACGATGCCCTGTTCCTCCATGTGCCGTTCGAGCACGTGGCTGACCATTGGATCGAACATCTCCAGAACCCGTTCCTCCATCGCGATCACCGTGACGTCCACGCCGAAGGAGCGCAGCATGCCGGCCATTTCCAGGCCGATGTAGCCGGCCCCGATGATCGCGATGGACTTGGGCAGGTCCTCCCACCGGAAGAAGTCATCCGAGGTGGCGCCGAGGTCGTGGCCGGGCATCCGCGGCACGATGGGTTCGCCGCCCGTGGCGATGACGACGCGCTTGCCACGGAAAGTCTTGCCGCCGGCCGACACGGTGTTCGCATCGACCAGTTGCGCGCGCTCGGGTACGTAGTCCACGCCCAGGCGCTCGAGGTAGCCGGACCAGTAGTCGTTCAGCATCCGCAGGAAGTCGTGGCGGCGCCGTGCCAGATCGCCATAGCGGAGACCGGAAACCTCGACATCGACACCGAATTCGTGTGCGTGGTGGGCCTGGCTGAGGTGATGGGCCGCGTACCATGTCAATTTCTTGGGGACGCAGCCCTCGTTGACGCAGGTGCCGCCCAGCGGTTTGGGGTCGAAGACCACTGCACGGGCGCCGTGGCCTGCCGCCCTCTCGGCGACCGCGAGGCCGCCACTGCCCCCGCCGATCACGAGGATGTCGTAGTGTTCCATGTTGGCTCCCGTTGAGGGTTTGTGACAAACGTGCCCCGAGTGTGGGGGCCCGGCGGGAAACTGAATATCAGGATTTTAACGTATTCCCGTACTGATGGCTCAAAGGCTGGGCAGACGCGCCGGAAACGGGGTTTCCGGCGCGGTCTCCGTCAGGCGGCCTGGTCGGGCGTCAGCCATGCCTTCAGGTCTTCGGAGCCACCGATGCGGTGGCCGCCGACGAAGACCTGGGGCACGGTCATTGCGCCGGTGGCGGCGCGCAGGCCGCGCAGGGTGGTATCGCGGCCGAGCACGATCTCCTCGAATTCCATCCCGGCGTTCTGCAGGTCGTCCTTCGCGGCCTTGCAGTAGGGGCAGCCCGGCTTGGTGAAGAGCACCACGTCCTGAGGCCGCGGCACTTTCGGAGCGATGTGCTCCAGCATGGTGTCGGCATCGGAAACCACGAAGGGGTCGCCGGGCTCGTCGGGTTCCACGAAGTGCTTCTCGATGACGCCATCCCTCACCAGCATGGAATAGCGCCAGGACCGCTTGCCGAAACCGAGGTCGGACTTGTCGACCAGCATCCCCATGCCATCGGTGAACTCACCATTGCCATCGGCCAGGAAGGTGACGCGGTCTGCATTCTGGTCGGCCTGCCACGCCTCCATCACGAAGCCGTCGTTGACCGAGACGCAGACGATCTCGTCGATTCCCTGCGCTTTGAATACCGGCGCCAACTCGTTGTAACGGGGCAGATGGGCGGACGAGCACGTGGGGGTAAAGGCGCCCGGAAGGGCGAAGACCACCACGTTGCGGCCCTTGAAGATGTCGTCGGAACGGATGTCGTTCCAGTCGTTGTCCTTGCGGCAGCGGAACGTGACCTGGGGTACGCGCTGGCCTTCTCGTGTTTTCAGTTCCATGAATCTCTCCTCGTTGCATGAATGGGGTGTGCAAATTTTTTCCAGTCCGTGCTGGAACGAGGACCACGATATCGGCTCGATGGCGATTAATCTAATCAAAATAAGATATACACTCGATAGCTTGGAGCTAATTAGCGGCCTTTTCGCTTCGCTCTGGCCGGGATCCGGATCGCAGCATCGGACGCCGTGGTTGACGGGCGTGCCGGAAAGCCGGAAGCTTTCGCGTTCGCCTGGTGATCCGGGCATTGCGTTATGGTGGTCCGTGTCGGTCCCCCCGCGACGATAGGCTGTGAACCCCGCCAGGCCCGGAAGGGAGCAACGGTAGCAGCCGACTCGGGCGCCGGGGTGTGGCGGGTGCGGGCCACCACCCCTTCAGCCGTAGCCCCTTCGGGGAAGACCGAGGACAACAAGCCGATGAGCCATCAGGTGCTGGCCCGAAAATGGCGTCCCGGCCGGTTCGAGGACCTGATCGGTCAGCCGCACGTCGTGCGCGCCCTGGTGAATGCCCTGACCAACGATCGGCTGCATCATGCCTACCTGTTTTCCGGTACGCGCGGTGTCGGCAAGACCACGGTGGCGCGAATCCTGGCGCGCTGCCTGAACTGCGAGACCGGCGTCACCGCGACCCCCTGCGGCGAGTGCCGCTCCTGCAGGGAGATCGCCGACGGCCGTCATCTCGACCTGATCGAGGTCGACGCCGCCTCGCGCACCCGCGTCGACGACACCCGGGAGCTCCTGGACAACGTCTCGTACGCCCCCGTCTCGGGGCGCTTCAAGGTCTACCTGATCGACGAGGTGCACATGCTCTCGGAGAAGAGCTTCAACGCCCTGTTGAAGACGCTCGAAGAGCCGCCACCGCACGTGAAGTTTCTGCTCGCGACCACCGATCCGCAAAAGCTTCCGGTGACGGTGCTGTCGCGGTGCCTGCAGTTCAATCTGAAACCGATGTCGACGACCCTGATTGCCGAACATCTGGACCGGGTCCTCGTGGCTGAGGGTATCGCCGCCGAGCCGGGGGCATTGCTGCGCCTGGCCGAGGCGGCGGAAGGCAGCATGCGCGATGCGCTCAGCCTGACCGACCAGGCGATCGCCTACGGCGGCTCCGGCCTGACGGAAGCGGATATCTGCGACATGATCGGTTTGCTGCCGCGGACCCGTCTGAGCGAACTGCTGGACAACGCATGGGCCGGACAGGGCGCGCGTCTGCTGCAGACCCTGAATGAACTCGACGCCCTGGCGCCGGATTGGTCGCGCCTTCTGGAGGAATTGGCGACCCTGGTGCACGGGGTTGCGGTGGAGCAGGCGATGGCGCTGGATTCCGCGACGGTCGAGGCCGAACCCGTTGCCGATCCCCTGCTGGCTTGGCAGCGCGACAGCGCGCGGCAACAGGCTCCCGAAGACGTACAGCTTGCCTACCAGATCCTGCTGCATGGCCGCCGCGACCTTTCGCATGCGCCGGATCCGCGGATCGGCGTCGAGATGACCTTGCTGCGCATCCTGGCCTTTCGCCCGGAACCACCACCAGGCGAGCAGGACGGCCGTGGTGCCGAGGGTTTCGGAAAACGGGGCCAGAGCCCGATTCGCGTTACTGCCACTGCCGATGGTGTACGGGCTTCGAGCCGGGAACCGACACCGCCCCGCAGGCGGGCGAGCCCCGCGGTCCCGGCCGGGCCGGCGCGCCCCTTGCCCGAGCCGGTTGCGGCGCCCGAACCGGTTCCCGTATCCAGGCGGGTCGACGCATCCGAGCCGGCGAGGCCCCCTGTGCACCGCGTTGCCGAGCCGAGGCCGTTGGACTGGCACGCCTTCGCGCATTCACTGCAGGCAGGGCCGGTGCGCGAGTTCGCCCTGCACGCCGACCTGCTGGAATACGATGCCGAACGGGTAGTGATCGCGGTGCAACCCGCGCACCGAATGCTGTGCACCGAGAGAAGTCGCGGGCGGCTCGCGGAGGCCCTGGGAAAGACCCTCGGCGGCCAGGTTCGACTCGAGCTTCGTGATCAGGCCACGCCCTCGACGAGTACCCCGGCGGCGCGGCTTGCAGCGGACGCGGCGGAGCGTCAGGCTAAGGCAGAGTCGGAAGCGCGTTCCGATCCGGTGATCGCCGCACTGCGCGAAACCTTCGGTGCCGAGGTGTCCCGGGTACATCTCCGGGATGAGGCCGATTCTGCCGGAGAGGACAGTGGCCTCCGGCCGTGAATGGCGGCCACTGAGCGGCACCCGCGACGGCACGATTTCAGCAACAGCCAGGCGATTGACCAGGAGTGTATGGACATGATGAAGGGTGGTTTGGGTGGTCTGATGAAACAGGCCCAGAAGATGCAGGAAGACATGCAGAAGGTGCAGGCCGAGCTGGCCAACATGGAGATCGAGGGTCAGGCCGGCGGCGGCCTCGTGCAGGTGATCATGACCGGCAAGCACGAAGTGCGCAGGGTGAGTATCGATCCTAGCCTGTTCGAGGACGACCGCGACATGATCGAGGACCTCGTTGCTGCGGCGGTGAATGACGCGGTGCACAAGGCCGAAGCCGCAACCCAGGAGCGGATGGCCGGGCTGACAGCGGGCATGGGGTTGCCCGCGGGCATGAAGCTGCCTTTCTGATTCCCGTCGACGTTTCTGCCGGAAGCGGCCGATGGAGGCAGCCCTCGACGAGTTGATTGCGGCTCTGCGCTGCCTGCCCGGCGTGGGCAACAAGTCCGCACGGCGCATGGCGCTGCATCTGCTGGAACGCGACCGTGCCGGGGCCAGGCGCCTGGCGCGCGCGCTGGAGGTGGCTGCCGAGACGATCGGTCATTGCGCGGTGTGCCGGACCCTGACGGCGGCGGTCACTTGTTCGCGTTGCCTGGATCCGGAACGCGACGCCGGTGTCGTCTGCGTGGTCGAGACACCGGGGGACGTGCTGGCGATCGAGGCTGCGACCGATTTCCGCGGGCGGTTCCACGTACTGCTGGGCCGCCTCTCCCCGCTTGACGGCATCGGGCCCGAGGAGCTGGGGCTCGACAGACTGGAGGCCAGGCTGCGCGATGACCCGGTCCGCGAGCTGATCCTGGCGACCAACGCCTCGGTGGAGGGCGAGGTGACTGCACACTACATCGCCGAAATGGCGGCCCGCCATGGCGTGCGTGCGACGCGTATCGCCCAGGGCGTGCCGGCCGGCGGTGAGCTGGAGTATCTGGACGCCGGCACCCTGACCCACGCCCTTTCCGGGCGGCGCGATTATTGATGCCATCGGGGTCTCGCCGTGACACACACCTGAAGGAGGAATGACATGACGGACTGCATTTTCTGCCGGATCGCTGCCGGGGAAATCCCCGCAAAAATCATCCTGGAGACGGAGAATGTCGTGGCCTTCCATGATCTGAACCCCGCGGCTCCGCAGCACGCACTGGTGATTCCGCGCCGGCATATCGCCACGCTGGACGCTGCCACGGAGGAGGAGCGTGGATTGCTCGGAGAACTGATGCTCGCGGGCGCGGAGGTCGCCCGTCTGCTGGGGTGCGCGGAAAAGGGCTATCGCACCGTGATGAACTGCAACGAGGACGGTGGGCAATCGGTGTACCATATCCACTTGCACGTGCTTGGCGGGCGCTCGCTTTCCTGGCCACCAGGCTAAGAAAAGTACTATACTTTTTATATCTAACGCATGGGATTCGGGGGGAGCACTCCCGAGAGAGTGAGACAACGGCAATGAACGCGTGTGCAGCTGCAGTCCGAAGTGCCCGGCGCCTGGGCCTGGCGGCGCTTCCGCTCGCCCTTTTCGCGCTCCCGTTGCACGCGGATACGCGTTCCATCTACGAACTCTCTTACACGCCCGGTCAGGACGCGTTGTCCACGCTGGACGCGTTCTCCGGAGCCGAACGTCTGCGTCCGGGCTTCCGCAACGACATGCACAGAAGCCGGGAATTCAATGTCGATGTGCGGTCCACACATCTGCCGTCGCTGGTCGAGCCGGGTTCTGCAGAGCGTGCGCTGGAGACCAGTGGCGGATTCATTCAGCGTTTCGGCAGCAGCGGCTTTGGCTACGGAGTCGACTTCGGCCTCGGCCTGCATTCGTCCGGCGGCGGTCAGCTTCTGGATCTGGACGCGGGGGGCATCCGCAGCAGTTTCATGATCACCGATTTAAGTACCGGCCCGACCTTCGAATCCGGCAATCTTCGCAGCCGGGTGCGGGTGGGTGTGCGGTACCCGGTACTGGGTGATGCCGATGCAGGGTCCGCGTTCTATGGTCATCGGGGCGATACGGCCCGCAGCGCCGGCTATCTGAGCCTGGACAGCCGGCTGCGCTTCAGCAACCAGACCGAGGTGTCGGTCAGTCTCTTTTATGACGATTACGGCGTCAGCGGATCCCGCGATTGGCTGAGCGAAGGCCTGGACTTTCAGGGTGGCGTCGGCGCCAGTGAATCCGTGGTCGGTTTCGAGATGGGGCTGAACTTCTGATCGATCGCGACGCGCGCATGGTCCACTAACTGTCATGGCCTCGGAGCGCCGCGCCACCCCGAACGATGAAAGCATCAGCGCCTATGCCGCCGTTTTGGGGGGCTGGGTCATCCCCGACGCCGAATAGCGGGAGCAAGCTCCCGCACTCCATCAGCGAGGGCGTAGCGGCGGGCGCGGCCGCAACTCTCACGTCACGTTTCTCGGCGGCCGGTCGGGCTGCTGCTCAGGTCCTGCAGCAACTCCAACCAGGCCTTGAGACGTGCTTCCGGCAACATGCCTTGGGCCACCGCCTGGCGTACCGCGCAGCCCGGTTCAGAGCGGTGCGTGCAATTGCGGAACCGGCATCCGTCGGCAATGTCCGCAAGGTCCGGAAATCCCCTGAGCAGTTCATCGATGCTGGTGATCTCTGGCGTGAAGTCGCGCACGCCCGGTGAGTCGATCCAGGCGCCCCCGTCTGCGAAAGGGTACCAGCGCGCGGTCGTGGTGGTATGACGACCCTCGCCACTGTGCCCCACCGCGCCGACCCTGAGAATCTGTTCCGGAAGCATCGCCTGGATCAGGGACGATTTCCCGACCCCCGACTGGCCGACCAGGATGTTGCTGCCACCCGCAGCGGCGTCCCGGAACTGCTCCATGCCGAATGCCGTGTTGGCGCTGACCTGCAGCACCGGCAGGTCGAGGTGCCGGTAGCCGGCAAGGCTTGTCTCCAGTGATTTGGCGGTGACCGCATCCACCAGGTCGTACTTGTTGATGACGACTGCAGCGCTGGCCGGCAGATTGAAGATGCCCACCAGAAAGCGATCGATGAGCAGATGCGGAATTTCCGGTCGGGGCGCGATCACGATCCACACCCGGTCGATATTGGCGGCTATGATCCGATGGCGGTTGAAGCCGTCGCGGCGGCCCAGGTGGTTGATCCGTCGCTCGCGGCTGGTGACGATCCGCTCCCCGGGTTCGACGAGCACCACGTCCCCGCAGACGACGTCGTCGAACTTGCGCCGAAGGTGAGCGCGCAGGATTCCTCCAGTCGGCGGCAACACGTCGACTTCGCTGCCAAAGCGTGCAACCACCCGGCAGCGCAAGGTGATCATTCTGGAAGCGTCCCTGCAGGGAGGGAGAGGGCCGAGCGGGCTTCGGCGGCCCTCATGCCCCGAGCGTCCGTGGGGCGGACTGGCCGCCCCGGTGCCTGCGCTGCTGCGGCCCGAACCCGCTCAGCACGAACTGCCCGTCGCCGCTACGGAGCAGGTCAGTCGAACAGCGCATCGACGCGCGCGGCGCAGATGAAATCGTTCTGGCTGAGCCCGCCAACCGCATGGGTCGAGAACCGGACGACACAATGGCCGTATGAGACCTCCAGATCGGGATGATGATCCTCGCGGTTCGCGACCCAGGCGACCGCGTTGACGAAGGACATGGTCTCGTGGAAATTCGCGAATTCCAGGCGGCGCGAGATCCGGTGCGCTTCGGCGTCCAGATTCCAGTCCGCATCAAGCTGCTTCAGCATCTCCTCGCACTCGGCCCGGGACATCGGTCCCGGCAAGCCCTCCGGTGCCTGGCAGTGCAGGTTCTTCAGGTCGCTCATGGCCTGCCCTCCCGCGGTCAGAATTTGTAGTAGTTCTCGTTGAGATAGGTGGCGACCGATTCGACCTCGTCGTCGAACCAGCCGGTGCCGAGGCTGACGTTGCAGCGGTTCACCTGGGTGATCAGGGAGTCCATCGAGTGGATCATCCGGTCGTCGCGCGTGTAGGCCTCGGTCCCATGGCAGCTGAGGCAGTTGAAATCGTGCAGGGTCTTGCCCGCGGCGGCATCGCCCGCCTGGACCGCACTGCCGAAGGTGGCGACGAAGAGCAGGGTACCGATGGCTGTTCCGATCTGACGCATGATTCTCTCCTGTTCTGTGGTGATGCCGAGTCCGGTCGCGGATTCGGCTGTGGATGATAGACTGGCGGCCAGCGCAAGGAGACCGCATGGGCCAGAATGCCGACAACCTGATCTGGATCGATCTCGAGATGACCGGCCTGGACCCCCAGTCGGACCTCATTATCGAGGTCGCTACCATTGTGACCGACAAAGACCTCAATTTGCTCGCAGAGGGACCGGTGATCGCGGTGCGGCAGGCGGAATCCGTGCTGGCCCGCCTCGACGACTGGAACCGGCGGACGCATGGCGCCTCCGGGCTCCTCCAGCGTGTGCGCGACAGCGTACACGACGAGATCGCTGCCGAGCAGGCCACGCTGGATTTCCTGAAGCGGTGGGTGCCACGGAACGCGTCTCCCATGTGTGGCAACTCGATCTGCCAGGATCGGCGTTTTTTGGCCCGCTGCATGCCGGATCTGGAATCCTACTTCCATTACCGCAACCTCGACGTCAGCACGCTCAAGGAACTGGCGAGGCGCTGGGCGCCGGATGTGCTCGCGTCGTCGAAGAAGGACGCCACCCACCAGGCGCTGCAGGACATCCGCGACTCCATCGAAGAACTGCGTCATTACCGGGAACACTTCATCCGCATGCCGGCTGCCAAGGTCGTTTGAAATCGGCGCCGGGACGCCGTTGCCGGATCGCGATCATGCGTCGGGCAGCGCGGGTGGTGTCAATATCGTCGGCTTCGAGTCCAGCGTTGCATCGCGCTCCGGGAAGTCACGAATGAAGTGAAGGCCGCGGCTCTCGCGTCGTTCCAGCGCGCTTTGCACGATGATGTCGGCCACCACCACCAGGTTGCGTAATTCGATCAGGTCCGGTGTGATTCGATAGTGGGCGTAGTGCTCATGGACCTCTTCCTTCAGCACCCGGATGCGCCGCTGGGCCCGCAGCAGGCGGTCGCGGGTGCGCACGATGCCCACGTAGTCCCACATCAGGCGGCGCAGTTCGTCCCAGTTGTGCGAGACGACCACCTCCTCATCGGAGTCGGTTACCCGCGACTCGTCCCAGTTGGGTGGTCGCGGCAGATCCGCGGGCGCCAGCGGGTCGGGATCGGAAAGAATGTGATCGGCCGCCGACCGGGCGTACACAAGGCATTCCAGCAGCGAGTTGCTTGCCATCCTGTTGGCGCCGTGCAGGCCGGTGTAGGAGACCTCGCCGGCCGCATAAAGTCCTGGCAGGTCCGTCTGTCCATCCGCGTTGACCACCACGCCGCCGCAGGTGTAGTGGGCCGCCGGGACAACGGGCAGCGGTTCCCGGGTCATGTCGAAGCCGTATTCCAGGCAGCGCTGGTGGATCATCGGGAAGTGTTCGCGCACGAACTCGGGGCTTCGGTGGCTGATGTCGAGGAAGACGCAATCGAGGCCCAGCCGTTTCATCTCGTGGTCGATCGCCCGAGCGACGATGTCTCTCGGAGCCAGTTCGCCGCGGCGATCGAAGTGCTGCATGAACCGGCTGCCGTCGGGCAGGAGAAGTCGGCCGCCCTCGCCGCGCACCGCTTCAGAGATCAGGAAGGACTTGGCCTGGGGATGGAACAGGCAGGTCGGATGGAACTGCATGAATTCCATGTTCGCGACCCGGCACCCGGCCCGCCAGGCCATCGCGATGCCGTCTCCCGTCGCGCCGTCGGGATTGGAACTGTACAGGTAGACCTTGCTCGCGCCGCCGGTGGCCAGAATCACCACCGGCGCGAGTACGGTCTG
>PUOZ01000327.1 GCA_003553165.1 Thioalkalivibrio sp. | reverse complement strand
TCGGGGGAGACCGCGAAGATGGTATTGACCGTCTCCGCGATCTCGCTGTGCTCGCGCAGGTGATCCAGCGCCTCGGCTACCGTCCATTCCGGCTGCACGGTCACGAACTCCGGCGTCATGATGCGCCCGGCACTCTCCTCGGGATAGGCCAGCAGGGCGGTTAGGGCATCCTGGTCATCCTGCGGCAAGGCGCCCAGTATGGCCTCGGCGTGCTCGTCCCTGAGCTCGTCCAGAACCGCCGCCGCATCGTCGTAGGACAGCTCGCCGATCAGCCGTATGGCCTCGTCGTGTCCGAGGTTCTCCAGCAGCAGCGTCTGATGCTCGGTCGGCAGGTGGGCGTAGACATCGGCAGCGCGCGCGTGATCCAGCCGCTCGAACAGGCTGTGCCAGTGATGGCGCGGCAATTCGCCCAGGGCCTGCGCGATGTCCTGTGCGGGATGCGCATCGATCAGCTCCGGCAGGTTCTCGATGGCGCCCTGGTCCAGCGCGCTGCGCAGCAGATCCGCGAGTGTCGGCTGTTCGTCGATGGTTGCGCTCATGGCGTTGCTTGATCAGGTTCCGGTAATGGTGATGTTGAAGATCGCGACAGCCAGCGCGAAGTAGATGAGGATACCGAAGATGTCCGCGAGCGAGGTGACCAGGGGCACACTGGCCGTCGCCGGATCCAGCTTGAACCGGGTCAGGATGATCGGCAGCAGCATGCCGACCACGCTGGCCGCGGCGACGATCAGCGTCATGGCAACCGCCACCAGCAGGGCCAGTTCGAAGCCCCCGCGCCACAGACCGATCAGCGACACGGCCACGCCCATGGTCACTCCCAGCGACACCGAGACGCCGATCTCCTTGCCCCACAGCTTCAGCCAGTCGCGCGCGGTGACCTCGCCGGTCGCGATCGCGCGCACCATCAGGGTGGAGCTCTGGGCGCCGGCGTTGCCGCCAGACGCGATGATCAGCGGCAGGAAGAAGACCAGCGCCACCAGCGCCTCGATGGCTTCCTCGTAACGGGAGATCACGTAGCCGCCCATCGCGTTGAAGGCCACGAGGACCAGCAGCCAGCCGACACGTTTGCGGTACAGCAGGAAGGGGCTGGCGCTCTGCAGGCTCAGGGTCAGGCTGCCGATGGAGCCCATCTTGTGGAAGTCCTCGGTGGATTCCGCCTCCAGCAGGTCGACTACGTCGTCGACGGTGACGACCCCGAGCAGCACCCCTTCCTCCCCGACCACGGGCAACGTCTCGAGATCGTAGTGCTGGATGCGGCGGGCCGCCTCGATGGGGTCGTCCAGCACCGAGACCGATACGGGCGGATTCTCTTCGAGCAGGCTGGCAACCGGATCCTCGGCGCGGCCGCGCAGGAAGTGCCGGATGGGCACGGCCGCCAGCAGCCGGCGTTCGCCGTCGACCACGAAGATGACGTTGTTGGAGTGCTCGTCGGCATTGCGGCGGATGAAGGCCAGCGCCCGCTTCATGCTCCAGTCGGGTTCCACCGCCACCACGTCCGAGGACATCACGCGTCCGACGGAATTCTCGGGGTAGTTCAGCTGCTTCAGGGCGCGCCGGATCGCGCGGAAGGGCAGCAGGCGCAGGTACTCTCGGAGCTGTTCCTCCCCCAGAGACTGGAGCAGCGCGGTCAGGTCGTCGGTGTCCATCTCCGAGAGCAGGAATCGCGCATCGGCCCGCGGCGTGGTGTCCAGGAGTCGGATCTGGTATTCGGGATCGAGATAGCCGAAGACATCCGCCTTGCGTCCGGGCGGGGGGCGGTTGAACACCGTGGGCAGGTCCTCGCCGCCCAGCTCCATCAGCACCCAGGCGATGTCCTGGACGCGCATGAAGTCGAGGGTCTCCTGCAGCGCGTCGCGATCGTCCAGGCGCAGCAACTCCTGGATCTCGACCACGAACTGTTCCAGATTGTGTTCCATAGCACTCTCCGGGCCGGCCGCGGCGTGGGCCGGGGCGGTGGTCACGCTGCGGGCAGCGTGTCTTCGGGTTCTGGCTCTGGGACAGTGTGCGGCGTCGGCGTCTTGCCGGCGGCACCCCGCGACGCCCCCTGATGGGGGCAGGCGAGGTTGCCGGCAGCGTGCTGCAGGCTTCGACGGATCACACGGTAGGCCCGGCCTGTATTCCACATGCCCTGCGGAAGGCGACCGAACCGGGGAGGGAAGGTCTGCTACCGCAAGGCGTGGCTAGATCGACAGCGTCGGTTGCGTTTCAAGGCAGATACCCTTGCTGGGGATAACGCCGAAATTGTACCGGAGGACCGCGCCGCGCGAAACTCGAGTCAGAGCAGCCGCCTGAATTTCTATGGACTGCGGGAGATTACTCCCGCCTTTTTTGGCGGGAAAGAACCCGACATCGGGGCGAGTTCTGTAGGTCGGGTTAGCGCAGCGTAACCCGACGTGCCGGGGTGCCCGGGGCGACCCTGTTTTGCGGCCATGTGTGGTTGCGAGACCCGTCGGGTTACGCCCTTTGGGCTAACCCGACCTACAGTGTGCGGCGTCGGCGTCTTGCCGGCGGCACCCCGCGACGCCCCCTGATGGGGGCAGGCGAGGTTGCCGGCAGCGTGC
>PUOZ01000271.1 GCA_003553165.1 Thioalkalivibrio sp. | reverse complement strand
TCAAAGCGAGCCGCATGCGATCTCCCGGAGGTTGCATGGATCGCCAAGGGTGGTCCGCTGGAACCAGCGGACGGACTTTGGCAACGCAGTGCCCGGCCCGAGCCGGAAACGAACCGGGGTATTCCATGCACGCGGGGCTGCTCACCTCTCGGTGATCGCCTGCCGGTAGGGGTCCGGCAGTCCCCGGCGCTTCTTGAAGCGGCGGTGGCTCCAGAAATACTGTTCAGGTGCCTCGAGCACTGCCTTCTCGATCACCTGATTGATCCGCGCGGTGTCCGCGACCGGATCTTCGGTGGGGAAGTCGGACAGCGGTGGGTGGATGGTCAGCCTGTACCTGCCATCCGCCTGCCGGTAGCCAAAAAACGGCAGCACGGCGGCGTGGCTGATCCTGGCAATGCGGTGGGTGGCGGTCTGGGTCGATGCGGGAACCCCAAAGAACGGGACCAGCTCGGTGTGGCGCCCGCTCTTGCCCTGATCGGGTGCATACCAGACCACGGTATTCCGCTTCAATGCCCGCAACAGCCCCTTGATGTCGTTGCGGTCGATTGCGCCCTCGGTGTGATGTTCGCGGTTGCGCTTGAACAGGTAGTCCACCACGGGGTTTTCGTTCGGCCGGTACATGGCGGCGAAGCTACGGTGCAGGGTCAGGATGCGCGCGCAGAACTCCAGGGTGGTGAAATGGGCGCTGACCAGAAGCACCCCGTGGCCCTTTTCCAGCGCCTGATCCAGGTGCTCCAGCCCCTCGATGCTGTAGATGCCGTCGAACTTCGCGCTCGGGCACCACCATCCGCAGGCGGTCTCGAGGGCACCGGTGCCGGCGGCTTCGAAGTGGGCGTGCAGCAGGGCCTCGCGTTCCTCTTCCGTCCGGTCGGGGAAGCACAGGCGCAGATTTACCCGGGTGGCATGGCGGCGTGACCTGCCCAGGCGCTGGAATGTCCGGCCGATGGAGCGGCCGATGCCGCGCTGCGCCTGCAGCGGCAGTCGGGTTGCAAGCCAGGCAAGCCCGGCTATGATCCAGAACGGCCAGGTGGCGGGTCCGAGTGGCGCTTTGAGAGTGGGTTGTCTGTGTTTGTTCTGGGTCACGCCCGGGGCCACTCCGGAGGAAAATTCTCCGAGATAGTGTACAGCTTTCGATGCCCGTTTCACCGGTCCGCGGGTCCAGGGGGCGGCAGTAGCGGCCGGAGCAGATCCAGGGTCCGTGCGGTTGCCCCACGGTTTGCGCTGAGCGTCCGCTGTGCCCGCTGCACCATCGCTGCGCCGTGCTCGGGCATCAGCAACAGGTTTTCCAGGGTGCTCCGGAGGGCTTCCGTGTCCACGACCTGGACGATCGCCTGATCCGCCACGAGTTGCCGCACCATGTCGGCGAAGTTGCGGGTGTCCGGCCCGACGATCACCGGGCAGCCGGCGGCGATGGGCTCGAGAGGGTTCTGGCCGCCATGGTTGACCAAGGTGCCGCCGACGAAGGCGGCATCGGCCAGTGCATAGAGCCCGGCGAGTTCGCCCAGGGTGTCGAGAACGATCACGTCGTCGTCGCTGCCCGATGGGGACAATCGGGAGCGCAGGAGAGCCGAAAGGCCGACTTTCTCGGCCTGATCCCGGACCTCCGGGGCGCGGCTGGGATGGCGGGGCGCCAGCATTAACTGGATGCGGGTTTCCGGGTGCGCTTCACGCATCCGGCGGTGGACATGGAGCAGTTGCTCTTCCTCCCCGGGGTGAGTGGAGCCGGCGACCCAGAGCCATTTGGCAGCGAAGTGCGTTCGCGCAAGGTCGCTCTGCTTGCGAACGGTCGGCAGGTCGAATTTGAGGTTTCCGGCGACTTCCACCCGTCGTGCCCCCAGGTCGCGAAAGTGCTCGGCATCCCCGGGTCCCTGTGCCGCCACCCACTCCAGCGCGGCCAGCAGGGGGCCATACAGCGCCCGCAGACGGCGGTACGTGCCGCGCCGGCTCGGACTCAGCCGGGCGTTCACCAGCACGGTGGGAACCCCGGTACGATGGGTGTGCCAGAGCAGGTTGGGCCACAGTTCAGTCTCGATCAGAATCAGCAGCCCGGGCTGCAGACGCCGGATCACGCGGCGCAGCAGCAGCGGCGAATCCAGAGGCAGGTAGCGCACGCTCACCGGGAGGCCGGACGCCTGCATGCGCTCGCCCTCGGCCCGCCCGGCCGGGGTCAGGGTCGTGAACTGGATCCGCAGGTTCGGGTGGTCGTGGCACAGGGCGTTCACCAGGATGCCTGCGACGCGCATTTCGCCCAGCGATGCGGCGTGGACCCAGAGGTCCGGGCCAGGTTCGGGATCGGGGACCGCGCCCAGACGCTCACCCAGATGCCGGCGGTACCCCGGCTCGCGGCGCGAGCGCCACAGGAAATGCAGCAGCGCGACCGGGATCAGCATGTGGAGCAACAGGTTATAGGCCAGACGGGCCAACCGGAATGACCAGCTAGCAGCCTGTCGGACTTGGGTGCCCGTAGCGAGCCGTGTGGGAGAGCGAGGGCAGTTTTTCATGATTTCGAGGCGCATAGTGGTTCTATGTGACGAAAAATCAGGGAAAAATGCACCGCTCTCCC
>PUOZ01000263.1 GCA_003553165.1 Thioalkalivibrio sp. | reverse complement strand
TGATGCCGGACAAGCCGCTGGCCGAGCTGTACATGAGCATCGGCTTCCAGAAACAGGCGAAGAACGAGGTCTACCGCGATTTTCTTGATCACCTCGCCGAAAGCGAAGACCAGTTCAAGCTGGCCGAAGGCACACCCGGCATGGTGATGCTGGTCTTCACACTTCCCTCCTACGGCTATGTCTTCAAGGTAATTCGCGACCACTTCCCGCCGCCCAAGGACGTGACCCGGGAACAGGTCAAGCAGCGCTACCAGCAGGTGAAACTGCACGACCGGGTGGGGCGGATGGCCGACACGCTGGAGTTCTCCGACGTGGCCTTCCCGCTGGACCGATTCCCTGCGGACCTGATCGCGGAACTGCAGTCCGAGGTGTCCTCGCTGCTGGAGATCGACGGCGACGTGCTGGTGCTCAAACATGTCTACATCGAGCGCCGGATGCTGCCACTAAACCTCTTCCTGGACGTGGCCGAAGAGGACGAGAAGCGGATGGTACTGAAGGACTGGGGGCTTGCGATCAAGCAGCTGATGGCGGTCAACATCTTCCCCGGCGACCTGCTGTTCAAGAACTTCGGCGTGAACTGCCTGGGCAAGGTGGTCTTCTACGATTACGACGAGATCGCCTACCTGACCGACTGCAAGTTCCGGCGTATCCCGCAGCCGAAGACACCGGAGGACGAGATGAGCGCGGAACCCTGGTTCTCGGTAGGCCCGCACGACATCTTTCCCGAGGAGTTCCCGGCCTTCCTCTGCCCCGACCCCGAGATGCGGGAGATCCTGACCATCACCCACCCGGACCTGTTCGACTACCGTTACTGGCAAGCCCGGCAGAAAGACATCCGCAACGGCATTCACGGCGATGTCTTCCCCTACTCCAGCCGGATCTGCTTCCCACGTCCGAACGGCGGTTCCACCACCGGCGGCCCGATCGCCCAGACCTGACAAAGCGGCGGCGACCCGCCGCACTCCAAGGCCGCATTTCTGGGGTAATGCGTGGACGATCCGTGCGCGTTCGTGCTTTTGCCGGCGGGCATCGGTACCCTTTGTCTCCCTTCCGCAGCCAGGCCTTTGCCTTCATGACCGCCGAGCGCATCCGCGAGATTCCCTACAATTACACCTCGTTCTCGGACCGCGAGATCGTGATTCGTTTCCTCGGCTCGGATTACTGGGACCTGCTCAATGAACTTCGCGCAGAACGGCGCACCGGCGTATCGGCGCGCATGCTGTTCGAGGTATTGGGCGATCTTTGGGTGGTTTCCCGCAATCCGTACATCCAGGACGATCTCCTCGGCGAACGCAAGCGCCGCGAGGCGCTGATCCAGGCGATGCAGCACCGGCTCGATCAGATCACCGCGCGCGCCGACGGCAACGAAAGAGCGCTGAAGCTGGGACGCCGCGCCCAGACCGCCGTGACTGCATTCGCCCGGGAATTCAAGGAAACCGCCGCCCTGCGCGACAAGGTGCGCAAGCGCATCTCCGGTCTCACCCACCGCGACAATATCCAGTTCGGCGGACTCGCCCGCGTCTCCCACGTCACCGACGCCACCGACTGGCGCGTCGAACTGCCGTTCGTGGTCCTGACGCCGGACTCCGAGGAGGAGATGGCCCGGCTGGTCGCGGCCTGCATCGAGCTGGGCCTGACCGTGATCCCCCGCGGCGGCGGCACGGGCTATACCGGTAGCGCCGTCCCACTCACGCCGCGCGCTGCGGTGATCAACACTGAAAAGCTGGAGGCCATGAGTGCGGTGGTCCGCAAGCGACTGCCCGGCGTGGCCGAGCCGGTGGCTACGGTGCGGGTCGAGGCGGGGGTGGTCACCCGCCGAGTCTCGGAACTGGCCGACGCCAACGGACTGGTCTTCGCGGTGGACCCGACCTCCCAGGACGCCTCCACCATCGGCGGCAACATCGCCATGAACGCCGGCGGCAAGAAGGCCGTACTCTGGGGCACGGCGCTCGACAACCTCGCCTCCTGGCGCATGGTCACGCCGCAGGCCGACTGGCTCCTGGTGGAGCGGCTCGATCATAACCTCGGCAAGATCCACGATGCCGCACAGGTCCGCTTCCGGATCACCCGCTTCGGCCCGGACGGCCGAACAACCCGCGGAGAGCCCGAAATTCTGGAACTCCCCGGCCCGGCCTTCCGCAAGGCCGGCCTGGGCAAGGACGTGACCGACAAGGCCCTGATGGGTCTGCCCGGCATCCAGAAGGAAGGCTGCGACGGACTGATCACCTCGGCCGAGTTCATCCTGCATCGCATGCCCGAACACGTACGCACTGTCTGCCTGGAGTTCTACGGCAGCGACCTGCACGAGGCCGTGCCGGCCATCGTCGAGATCAAGAACGCAGTGGATGCCGACCCGGACGTATTGCTCGCCGGCCTGGAACACCTGGACGAGCGTTACGTGCGCGCCGTGAAGTACACGCCGAAAGGCGCGCGGGGCGAATCTCCGAAGATGATCCTGATCGCCGACATCGTCGCCGACGACGAGCAGGCCCTCTCGCGCATGGCCGCGAACATGGTGCGTGCAGCGAATGCCCGCAACGGAGACGGCTTCATCGCCGTCAGTCCCGA
>PUOZ01000088.1 GCA_003553165.1 Thioalkalivibrio sp. | reverse complement strand
TCATCGGCGCCGAGTACATCTTTCGGGTGCTGCCACGAGGCACCCATCAGTGGCGCCGGTTCGTCCGGCCCCGCGAACTGACCCGGCCGCTGGAGGCGGCCGGCTGTCGCATCGTTGCCCGCTCCGGGGTTGCCGTCAACCCCGTCAGCAGGCGGATGCGCCTGACGCGGTACGAAGGCGTCAACTACATGCTGATGGCGAACGTTCCAGCCGCCATCGGAACCTGACCAAGATTCCCCGACCCTGGAGAAGACCATGGACTATCTGCCATACCGTTTCACCACGCCGACCGGGGATGCCATCTCCTTTGAATTCAGACTGCACCCCGAGACCGGCTCCGCGACCCGCGTACACCAGTTGCTGGATCGCATCCTGGAGGTCGTGAACCACGAGATCGCACTGCTGGGCGACACTCGCAATGGTGACCTGCTGCAGGCCCTCGCCATGGCGATCGCGGTGCGCACGGAAATGATCCCCGCCGACCCCGAACTGACCCGGGGCCTGGCCCGCGACGTGCTGGAACAGGCGCTGCGCTCGTTGCAGACGGCCACGCACGACGCACCGACGGCGGGTCACGCCTGAGGGGCGGTTCGTTGGTGCCGATGGGGTAGGGCGGAAGAGCGCAGCGTCATCCGCCGATCCGCGTGCCGGGAGCCGCGTTGCCGCTGCTTGCCTGCAGCGCTGATGGCGGATGACGGCCTACGGCCTTTTCCGCCCTACGGCGGATGGTGGCCTTCGTGGTGTGTGGGGCCTTCAGCCGGCGGCTCGGGCGCCGATCTGGGCGAGCAGGGCGGCCCCGCGGGCGGCCTCCTCGTGTTCTGCGCGCAGCACCGGTACCCCGAGGACGCGTGCCCGCAGCGCGGTCCACTGCGGGTTTGCGGCGCCGCCACCGACGGTGACGACCTCGGTCACTGCGGGTGCCCCCAGTTCCTGTAAACGGCGGTAGCCAGCCGCCTCGATGCCTGCGATGCCCTCGAGCAGGCCCTGCAGGAACCGTGCATCGCTCGACGGGCGGGGCGTGACGCGCGGCTGCAGCCCCGGATCGCTGACCGGGAACCGCTCGCCGGGTTGCAGCAGCGGGTAGAAGCCCAGCGCTGTATCCCGGGCCGGGTCGATGTCCCGGGCCAGCGCCTCGATCTCGGTGGGTGTGAAGTGGGCCGCCAGGACCGCGCCGCCACTGTTCGAGGCCCCGCCGGCCAGCCAGCGGCCCAGTACGCGATGGCTGTAGACGCCAGCGGCCGGATCGAACAGCGGCTGCTCCGACAGCTGCTTCAGCACCAGCGTGCTGCCCAGGCTGGTCACGCCGGTCCCGGGCCGGTCGACGCCGGTGGCAAGAAAACCCGCGATCCCGTCGGTGGTGCCGGCGACGACCCGGCTGTCCCTGTGCAGTCCGGTCTCGCGGGCCGCCGCTGCGGTGATCCGGCCGAGCGGCGTGCCGGCCGGCACGATGTCCGGAAGCAGTTCGGCGACCGGTCCCAGTTCCCGCAGCCACCAGTCGGGCCAGCGGCCCTGCATCGGGTCGTAACCGAGCTTCAGGGCGTTGTTCTCGTCGCCGCGGTCGTGGCGGCCCTGCAGGCGCCCGCTGATCCATTCCGCCTGGTGCAGCACCCGGACGGCGCCCTTCAGCCGGCCCCGGCGGCGCAGCCAGAGCAGCTTGGCCGCCGACGACGACGCCCCGTGGGCGGCACTGGACGGTGGCGCAATGCCGCGCAGGTATGCGCCTTCTTCCACCGCCCGCGCGTCGTTGTACATCAGCGCGGGTCCGAGCGGGTCGCCGGCGCCATCCACCGCGATCAGCGTCGCCGAGGTGCCGTCGACGGCGATCGCCACGGGCGCGTCGGGAAGGCGCCGTGCGGCCTGCCGGAGCAGGTTGGCCACGGCCGCCCACCAGACTTCGGGATCATCCGGTCCGCCGGGTTCTTCGTTCCGGGAGCCCGCGGGCCATGCCCGGCGAAGGCCGCCCAGCGATGCCCCGGAGGCGTCCAGGATCTCGGCGCGGATGCCCGAGGTCCCGAGGTCGATGCCGATGCAATGCCGGATCAAGTGGGATCCGCTCGCCGAACGGGGCGGCGCGCGGTTCAGGAACGCGTCGGCGGGGGCAGGCTGACCGGCGCGCTCGGGCTCCATCCCTCGGCCCGGTGCTCCGCCACCACCTGCGTGTACACGCCCCCCCGCACGTTGAAATCGGCGGTCAGGCGCATGAAGCGCGGCTGCAGGGCCGCCACCAGATCGTCCAGGATGCGGTTGGTCACCGCCTCGTGATAGGCGCCCTGGTCGCGGTAGGACCAGATGTAGTTCTTCAGCGACTTCAGTTCGACGCAGGCGGCCTCGGGCACGTACTGCAGGTGCAGCTCCGCGAAGTCGGGCTGGCCGGTGGCCGGGCAGAGGCAGGTGAACTCCGGGATGCGGATGTAAATGGTGAAATCCCGCTCCGGCTGGGGATTGGGAAAGCTGTCCAGGGTCTTGCTGGGTTGGCTGGGCATCGGGGATCCTTGTCGTCCGCAGTTTTCCGGCGCCTGGCAACAAGCCGGGCCGAACCATGTAAGATTCTACCCGTTGTCCCCATCGGAC
>PUOZ01000309.1 GCA_003553165.1 Thioalkalivibrio sp. | reverse complement strand
CTCCCGAGGTTCTGCAGACATGGCTCGAACTGGGCATTACCGATGGATGGATCGAGGTTCGTGACAGCGAGTTGAGCAGCCAGCTGCGGATGGATCAGGGGCGATTGCTGATCAACGACAGCGATCAGACGATCCTGCTTCTTGCGTTGGTGTTCGCCCTCGGTCAGGGCATGTTCTAATGTCGGGTTATTCATGAATCACAAAGGGTATTCTTCGTGAGCAGCAATCAGGGAACGAACCGGCGTGTACTCTCCGGCATGCGGCCGACGGGGCGCCTGCATCTGGGCCACTACCATGGGGTCTTGAAGAACTGGCTTGAACTCCAGCACAGTTATGAGTGCTTCTTCTTCGTCGCCGATTGGCATGCCCTGACGACGCATTACGAGTCCCCGGGAGATCTTGGTCAGCATGTGACCGACATGGTGATCGATTGGCTCGCCGCCGGGGTCAGCCCGAGTGCCGCAACCCTGTTCGTGCAGTCCCGCGTCCCCGAGCATGCGGAACTCCACCTGCTGCTGTCGATGTTCACCCCCCTGGGGTGGCTGGAGCGCGTGCCCAGCTACAAGGACCAGCAGGAACAGTTGCGTGAGCGCGATCTCGCCACCTACGGCTTCCTGGGTTATCCGGTCCTGCAGAGCGCCGACATCCTCGCCTACCGTGCGGGACTCGTCCCGGTGGGCGAGGATCAGGTCGCGCATCTGGAAGTGACCCGCGAGATTGCGCGCCGCTTCAACCATCTGTACGGACGCGAACCCGGTTTTGCGGAAAAGGCCGAAGCGGCGATCGACAAGATGGGCAAGAAGATCGCGAAGCGCTATCGCGAGTTGCGTCGGCGTTTCCAGGAGCAGGGCGAGGAGGAAGCCCTGGACGTGGGTCGGGCGCTCCTCGAAGGGCAGCAGAACATTTCCCTTGGCGACCGGGAGCGGCTGTTCGGTTACCTGGAGGGCGGTGGCAAGATCATCCTGCCGGAACCGCAGGCCATGCTCACACCGACCGCGAAGATGCCTGGTTTGGATGGGCGCAAAATGTCCAAGAGTTACAACAATGCAATCGGCCTGCGCGCCGAACCGGCACAGGTCGAATCCCAGATCAGGACCATGCCCACCGACCCGGCCCGGGTGCGGCGCACGGATCCCGGAGAGCCCGAAAAGTGCCCGGTCTGGGCGCTGCACCAGGTTTACACACCGGAGTCCACGCGCGTGGAACTCGCTGCGGGCTGCCGCTCGGCCGGGATCGGTTGCGTCGACTGCAAACGCCCACTGATCGAGGCGGTCCTGGCCGAGCTGCGGCCGATCCAGGAGCGCGCACGTGAATACGCCTCCGACCCGGCCCTGGTGAAGAACATCATCACCGAGGGCTCCGACGCGGCACGGGAGGAAGCCAGGGAGACCCTCGAGGAAGTGCGCCGCGCCATGGGCCTGGACTACCTGCGCTAATGGCCGCGCCATGCCTGGCCGAGGGGATCGGCACGTGAGTGAGGCGGAAGTCGAGGAGCTTGAGCGCCCGCGGGAGGCGGATTGGTCCTGTCGGGTGAACGGCAGCCCGATGGGCGACATGCCGGCGGACCTGTACATCCCGCCCGACGCCCTGGAGGTCTTTCTCGAATCCTTCGAGGGTCCGCTGGATCTGCTGCTGTACCTGATCCGTCGCCAGAACCTGGATATCCTCTCGATCCCGATTGCCGAGATCACCCGCCAGTACATGACGTACATCGACGTGATGCAGGCGCTGCGTCTGGAACTTGCGGGGGAGTACCTGGTGATGGCCGCGCTGCTGGCGGAAATCAAGTCACGCATGCTGCTGCCGCGCCCTGCGGGGTCTGCGGAGGACGACGAGGAAGACCCGCGCCTGGCGCTGATCCGGCAACTGCAGGAGTATGAGCGCTTCAAGACTGCCGCCGAGCGGATCGACGGTATCCCCCGCCTGGAACGGGACGTGTTCCATGCGCACGCGTCGCGTGACGCCCTGGCGGCCCCGCCGGCACCAGCGCCGGCGCTGGAGGACCTGATCGAAGCGCTGGTCGGGGTGCTGCGCCGCGCCAGCCTGAGCGCGCACCACCAGATCAGTGCCGAGGCGCTCTCCGTGCGCGAGCGAATGACGCGGATACTGGAGACGCTGGAACACGAGGAGTTCGTAGATTTCGTCAGCCTGCTCGTGGTCGGCGAGGGCCGGCCGGGAGTCGTTGTGGCCTTTCTGGCGGTGCTGGAGTTGAGCAAGGGGGGCCTGCTGGAATGGGGCCAGGGCGAGGCCTTCGGCCCCATTCAGGTCCGGCGTCGGATGGCCGCGGTAGTCGACGCGTGAAGGACCGGGAGCCGGTCACCGTGGAACCGAGCCCAAAGGAACTGGAGTTGGTCCTGGAGGCTGTCCTGTTCGCCGCCTCGGAGCCGGTTCCGGTCAAGGATCTGCTCGCGGCATGCAGCACCGTGGAATCCGGCGGGCCAGAGCGGGAAGAGCTGGATGCGGCGCTGGAGCGCCTGGCGGCACATTACCGCGACCGGTCGATCGAGCTGGTGCGATCGGCGGGGGGCTACCGCTTCCGGGTGCGGCCGCGCTTTTCCGCACAGGTGCAGGCGGCCCAGCCGGAACGG
>PUOZ01000276.1 GCA_003553165.1 Thioalkalivibrio sp. | reverse complement strand
CTGTTCCTGATCGAGCCCGAACCCTACCAGGCCGTTCTGGCGCAGCGCGAGGCCGATCTGAACCGAGCCCAGGCGGAGTTCACCAACGCCCGGGCCCAGCTTCGCCGCGGCGAAGAGCTCCTGAAGGACAACAACATCCCGCGCGCGCGGGTCGATGAACTGCGCGCGGCGGAGACCGTCGCCCAGGCCGGCATCGCCCAGGCGGAGGCGGCTCTACAGGCAGCGAAGCTGAATTTGGACTACACCGAGGTCCTTGCCCCGATCCACGGCAGCATCGGCCTCGCGCGCTACTCGGCCGGCAACCTTGTAGGGCCTGAGTCCGGCGTGCTGGCGACGCTGGTCCAGCAGGACCCGATCTACGTGCAGTTCCCGCTGACCCAGCGCGACCTGCTCGCCAAGCGCCGGCTCGTGCTGGAACGGGGCGGCGACCCGAGGGCCGTGGTCGTGCATCTGCGCCTTGCCGATGGCTCGCGCTACGAGCATGACGGGCAAGTCGATTTCGTCGATGTGACCGTCGACCCCGGCACCGACACCGTACTCGTACGCTCGCTGTTCGCCAACCCGGATTCCCTGTTGCTGACGGGCCAGTTCATCCAGGTCATCGTCGAGAGTGGCGAACCGGAAATCGCCCTGCTGTTGCCGCAGTCGGCGCTGCAGATCGACCAGACCGGGGTCTTCGTGCTGGTGCTGGACGACGAGGAGCGGGTGCAGGTTCGCCGCATCGAGACGGGGCCGATGGTGGGCGCACGCATCGTCGTCAAATCCGGGCTTGCGCCGGGCGACCGTGTAGTGGTGGAAGGCGTGCAGAAGGTGCGTCCGGGGCAGACCGTCACCGCCGCGCCCTGGCAGCCGCCGGTCCGGGACTAGGCCACGATGTTCTCCAGCATCTTCATCGACCGTCCACGCCTCGCCATCGTCATTTCGGTTGTCATCACGCTTGCAGGCGTGATCGCCCTCACCCGCCTTCCGGTGGCCCAGTTCCCGGATATCGTGCCGCCCCAGGTGCAGGTCACCGCGTTCTACCCGGGCGCCAGCGCCGAGGTACTGGAAGCCACCATCGCGCAGCCGGTGGAGGGCAAGGTCAACGGCGTCGACAACATGCTGTACATGAAGTCGACGGCGACGAACACCGGTGCCTACTCGCTGACGGTGACCTTTGCGCTCGGCACCGACCCCGACATCAACACGGTCAACGTGCAGAACCGCGTCGCGCTGGCCGAGGCGCAACTCCCCGAAGAGGTGAAGCGGCTGGGGCTCACCGTACGCAAGAAGTCCGCGGGACTCCTCCAGGTAGTGGCGCTGTACTCACCGGAGCGCAGCTACGACGGGCTGTTCATCAGCAACTACGCCACCATCAACCTGCTGGACACCCTGGCCCGGGTGCCCGGCGTCGGCGAGGTGTCGCTCTTCGGCGGCCAGGACTACAGCATGCGCATCTGGCTGAGTTCGGATCGCCTGACCGCGGTGGGGCTCACACCGGCCGACGTCGTGCAGGCCGTGCGCAGCCAGAACGTGCAGGCTGCGGTGGGCCGGATCGGCGCCCAGCCGATGACCGCGGACAGCCAGTTCCAGATTACCCTGCAGGCCCAGGGCCGTCTGTCGGAGGTCGAGGAGTTCGAGCGGATCGTGATCCGTGCGAATCCGGATGGCTCCTCGGTGCGCGTCCGGGACGTGGGCCGGGTCGAACTCGGGGCCAAGAGCCAGGACGCGCTCGCACGCCTGAACGGCGGCGACACCGCCGGCATCGCGGTCTACCAGGCACCCGGGGCAAACGCGCTGGCGGTGGCCGAGGGCATCCGCGCCGCGATGGAAGAGCTGGCCGAGCGCTTTCCGGACGACCTCGATTACCACATCGTGTACGACACCTCCGAGTTCGTCAGCGCGAGCCTGGAAAAGGTCGTACACACCCTGTTCGAGGCCTTCATCCTGGTGGTCCTCGTGGTGTTCCTGTTCCTCGGCAGTCTGCGCGCGACCCTGATCCCGATGATCGCGGTGCCGGTCGCCCTGGTCGGCGCCTTCGCCTTCCTGCTGATGCTCGGCTTCTCGGTGAACACGATTTCGCTGCTCGCGGTGGTGCTCGCGATCGGCATCGTGGTGGACGATGCGATCGTGGTCGTCGAGAACGTCGAGCGGATCATGGAGGAGGAAGGGCTGGCGCCGCGCGAGGCCGCCAAAAAGGCCATGACCCAGATCACCGGACCGATCCTGGCGATCACCCTGGTCCTGCTATCGGTGTTCGTGCCGGTCGCATTCATTCCCGGGATCACCGGCCAGATGTTCCAGCAGTTCGCCGCGGTGATCGCGTTCGCGATGCTGATCTCCGCCGTGAACGCCCTGACTCTCGCCCCAGCCTTGTGCGCCTTGCTGTTGAAGCCCGCGCAGCACCGGCGCGGGCCGATGCGCTACGTGCTCGGCGGCATCGACCGCGTGCGCGACGGCTACGCCTTCGTGGTCGCCCGCCTGGTGCGGGTGGCCGCGCTAGTGGGGGTCCTGATCCTCGTCCTCGGCTTCGGGACCTTCGGCCTGTTCCAGGCGATCCCCGGCGGGTTCCTGCCGCAGGAGGACCAGGGCGCCTACATGGCCGAGATCCAGCTGCCGCAGGGGG
>PUOZ01000211.1 GCA_003553165.1 Thioalkalivibrio sp. | reverse complement strand
TGCTTGCCCATGGTTGCAGGCTAGGCCAAGGCTACTACTTCGGGCACCCGCAACCTGCAGCAGGGATCGAAGCCCTTCTGCAGCGCGCGCAAGGCAAGATGAGCGCCCGGTTTTCGTGAGTCGGGAAAAGGATAATCGCTGGTCATGGCGCCCCGGAATCGCTGCCGGGGGTCCACTGGTACACTTCCTGGAAACGTCTGACATAGAAGAAGCGGGTCGCCTCGACGAGGATCAAGTTCGAAGTGGGTGATTCGACGAACTTTTGCAGGTAATTATGCTTGGCAGTGAGAATCCTGCCCCATTTTTGAATCTCCTTTGGATTCCCCAGAACCTTGGCCTGTCCTGTTATCGTCACCGCGCAGATCAGATTAATGCTATCGGGGTTCTCAGAGCGGTTGTCCACCATGATGGATACTTTCTCGTTACCCGAAATCAAGTTGAACTTCCTGGTTCTGGAGGGGGTTGAAAAAATTATATGTCTTAGGTTGTCGCTGATTGCAAAGCTGATCAGGGAGGCATAAGTCTGGCCCTCGCCCTGTGTGGCAAGAACGGCGAAAGGTTGAGCCAGGCAGAGTCTTTTCATTTCAGCCAAGGCCTCTGCCTCCGCACCGTCCTGGTTGCAGGAAACCACGTCAATAAATTTCGGTTCATCGTAATCGTGTGGCAAAATGGAGCCCTCTAGAAGTGATCCCTCGTTCTCAGCCCCAGTGTCAGGCGACAAGCCGCCGCACTCCATAGGCGCTCCTGATTATCACGGAAGTCCCGCAGGAAATCCGCTCGCGCGCAACGCTCTCTCACCGCATAGCCGTCCCTTGTGGGAGGCGAGCCCTCTCGGCGATCTAACGACGGAAAACCATCGCCCAGAGGTTGTCCTCCCACGAGAGTGTCCCTAGAAACAGCGCCTGCGAGGCTTTCGCCAGGACTGCGACATCGGCTGACACCGCCGCCGGGGGTCCGGGGTTCTACAAGGGGCTGGATTGATCTACGAGTTGGCCCGGCGCATGCGAGCCTCGACCCGTGCGGCAGTCAGGATCCGATGGTCGACCACTTCGGGATACAGGGCATGGAACCGCTCGACGTCGAACACGTACTCGCGGGCAGCCTGTTCCAGACGATGCCGCACGGGATGCGAGAGACCATGAATCATCAAGAGCCGTGGGGCGAGCCTGCGGATATAAAGATCGCAAAGCAGCTGTTGCTGTTCGTCCTGCCAGTCTTCCCGGACCAGGCAGGGTGGGAAATCGCCCCCTAACGGGCCCTTTGGCTCAAACCATGCAGCCCGAGGTCGTGAGCCCGCGCGCTCCGCGACCATTCTCTCCAGACGATAGTTGACGGGCGGCACATAGAATGATTGCGGAGGTTCGGGGGGCACGACCGGCAGTTCGGCGGCAGGCATGGGGTGCCATTCAGAACGCGGGGGCGTCAGTGCCCGTTCCTGCTCGTCCACACTGGTGTAAAGCAGTGCGAGCGGCGTTTCGTCTCGGGGGTCCAAAAGCCAATATTCGTAACGGTCGGCAGCCTCAAAGGGCAGGGGCGCAGCGGTCACCGCTTCGAACAGTCGGTCGAGGGCGGAGCGGACTTTGGCGGGATCGAGAGCGGGATGCACCGGATGATCCTCCAGCCGGCCCTGCCGGACGGTTCCGACCGCGGCGTGGTTATAACCAAGGATTCGGGTGTAGGTTGACGCTGGGTCGATCCTGCGCCTGCCGGTCTGCTCTTGAGGGTTTGTCGGCAGCCTGTACTGAATCGACCAGTAGTCACCGTCCAAACTCAGGGCCCGCGCCTTCTCGATCTCGGCGATCTGGACCACGCCGACAAAGGGCAGCATCAGTCTCCTGGAGTACATTCTGATCACGTCAAAGCCTCCCGTTGAGCTTTATTCTTCGGTCGAGAGCCCGGGCGAGGCTCTGCGTGGGCCACTCATGCGGCTGATCCAGGCGGTTGAACCTGCGCCGTGTCGGGTCAGGTTTTACGATCCAGCCCCTCACGACGGCATGGCATCGCAAGACGTCAAGCCGCGACTTCGTTGGACTCGGTTTGACGGCGGAGTTTCCCGATTTTCGGGCCATACAGGCTCCGAAAGTGCGACCGCATAGTACAACGCCACCAGCATCGCACCGCGGCCAGCCAGCCAGAGCCACGCGGCGAGAGGAGGTCCGCGCGTGGGCACCACTACGTGGCATTACGTACGCCATCCCGGCCCGCGAGGGGGTAACGTGGACACATCGGAGGTGGCCACGATGAAGCAGAGAGACAACATCCAGAATCCTGAGGTTCGGTCGATGAATAGGCTGCTGGCGGTTGGCCTGCTTGCCGCGGGACTGTTCGCGGTTGCGGTGTTCATTCATGGCGGTGCGCCGATCGTCCAGGCGCAGACGATGAATGGCTTCGACCTCTCGAACAGTCTCATCCCGCCCACCGAGATCCACCGCGGCGGACCGCCCCGTGACGGGATTCCGGCGCTGACCGACCCGGAGTTCGTCTCGGCCCAAGACACGCACGGTCTCAACGACAACGACCGCGTGCTGGGTGTCCACCGTAATGACGTGGCCAAGGCCTATCCGCTCGGGATCATGAACCACCACGAAATCGTGAACGATCCTTTC
>PUOZ01000059.1 GCA_003553165.1 Thioalkalivibrio sp. | reverse complement strand
GCTGCAGGTAGGCCAAGCCTACGTCCAGCAGCGTCTCCAGCTTACGCCGTATCACCGGGACCGCGCGGAAGAATTCGAGGGCATCCTCGACCGTCATTTCGAGGACTTCGTGGACGTTGCGGCCCTTGTAGCGCACCTCCAGCGTTTCGCGGTTGTAGCGCTGGCCGCGGCAGACGTCGCAGGGGACGAACACGTCCGGGAGAAAGTGCATCTCCACCTTGATCACGCCGTCGCCCTGGCAGGCCTCGCAGCGTCCCCCGCGGACGTTGAAGGAGAACCGGCCAGGCTTGTAGCCGCGCGAGCGCGCCTCGGCGGTGGCCGCGAACAGTTCACGGATGGGCGTGAACAGGCCGGTATAGGTCGCCGGGTTCGAGCGGGGCGTGCGGCCGATGGGACTCTGATCGATGTCCACGACCTTGTCGATCCAGTGCAGGCCGTCGATGCCGTCGTGCGCCGCCACCTCGTGGTCGCTGCGGTGCAGTGCATTCGCCACCGCGGGATACAGGGTATCGTTGACCAGGGTCGATTTGCCCGATCCCGAAACGCCGGTTACGCAGGTCAGCAGCCCGACGGGGAAGGACGCTTCGATCTGCTTCAAGTTGTTGCCGCGGGCACCGCGCACGGTCAGCAGGCGGTCCGCGGCCGGCGGGGTGCGCTGCTTCGGGATCGGAATGGCCCTGCGACCCGTCAGGTAGTCTCCGGTCAGGGAACGGGGATTCTGCTCGACCTCGGCCGGGGTACCACTGGCCACGATCTCGCCCCCATGGCGTCCGGCACCGGGCCCGATGTCGACCACATAGTCCGCTCGGCGGATCGCCTCTTCGTCGTGTTCGACCACGATCACGGTGTTGCCGAGGTCGCGCAGGTTGATCAGCGTGCGGAGCAAGCGCTCGTTGTCGCGCTGGTGCAGGCCGATCGAGGGCTCGTCCAGGATGTACATCACGCCCACCAGCGCCGACCCGATCTGCGACGCGAGCCGGATACGCTGCGCCTCGCCGCCGGAGAGCGTCTCTGCGGAGCGGTCCAGGGTCAGGTAATCCAGCCCGACATCGACCAGGAAGCCGAGGCGGGAGTCGGTCTCGCGGACGATCTTCTCCGCGATCCGGGCGAAGCGGCCGGGGAGCCGCAGGCCCTGGAAGAAGTCCCTGGCCTCGGTCACGCTCATGCGCGTCAGTGCGGGAAGGTTTTGCCCGTTGATGAAGACATTCCTCGCCGCGGCATTCAGCCGCGTGCCGTTGCACTCCGGACAGGTATGACTCGCGAGATAGCGGCCGAGCTCCTCGCGCACGGCCGGGGAGTCCGTCTCCCGGTAACGCCGCTCCAGGTTCGGGATCACGCCTTCGAATCGCCGCATCTCGGCGCGGGGCTGCCCTTCCCCGCCGGGATAGGCAAAGCGGATCTTCTCCACGCCGGATCCGTGCAGGATCACCGCGCGCACCGATGCGGGAAGCGCGGCCCACGGCGTCTCCACATCGAAGCCGTAATGACGGGCTAGGCTTTGCAGCATGCTGAAATACCAGGCATTGCGCCGGTCCCAGCCGCGCACCGCGCCCCCTGCGAGGCTGAGCTCCGGGACCGCTACAACCCGTTCCGGGTCGAAGGATTGGCGCACGCCCAGGCCGTCGCAGGCCGGGCAGGCGCCTGTCGGGTTGTTGAAGGAAAACAGCCGCGGTTCCAGTTCCCGGATCGCATAGCCGCACACCGGGCAGGCGAAGCGCGCCGAGAAGACCAGGGGCGCGCGTTCGGGTTCGTCCATCCACGCTACCAGGGCCAGCCCCTCGGCGATCCCGGTGGCCGTCTCGAAGGACTCCGCCAGGCGCTGGCGCAGGTCGTCGCGGACCTTGAAGCGGTCAATCACGATCTCGATGTCGTGCTTGCGCTTCGGGTCGATCGGGGGCAAGGCGTCGAGGTCGAAGACCTCGCCGTTGATGCGCGCGCGCAGGAATCCCTGGGCTCGCATCGCCTCGAGCTGGCGAAGATGCTCGCCCTTGCGCCCGCGCACGATCGGGGCCAGCAGCATCAGCCGATCCCCTGCCGGCAGTGCCAGCACCTGGTCGACCATCTGCGAGATGGTTTGAGCCGCCAGCGTCTCGCCGTGCTCCGGGCACCGCGGTTCGCCGGCCCGCGCAAACAGCAGGCGCAGGTAGTCGTAGATCTCGGTGATGGTGCCGACGGTGGAACGGGGATTGTGCGAGGTGCTCTTTTGTTCGATCGCTATCGCCGGCGACAAGCCCTCGATCAGGTCGACATCCGGCTTTTCCATCATCGACAGGAACTGCCGTGCGTAGGTGGAAAGGCTCTCAACGTACCGGCGCTGGCCCTCCGCGAACAGCGTGTCGAAAGCCAGGGACGACTTGCCCGAGCCGGAAACGCCGGTCACCACGATCAGCTTTTCCCGTGGCAGGTCGAGGTCGACGTTCTTCAGATTGTGCGTGCGTGCGCCGCGGATCCGGATCGTGGCCATGTCTTCTCCGCATTGATGACGTTCCTGCGCTCAGCCGATTATGGTATCACTCGCGGGGGATCCTCTTGGTTTCCCGGCTTGGGGGGGGCGTCCCGCGCCGGGGCGCTGCCTGCGGGACGCCGTGAATACGTCCCTGTAGGCTTG
>PUOZ01000340.1 GCA_003553165.1 Thioalkalivibrio sp. | reverse complement strand
TCCACTCGCGCGTCTCGTGGATGTTCTTGCCGGTCGACAGATCCATCAGCGTGTCGCCGCCCCAGCGGCACGACCAGACCAGCTTCTCGACCTCCTCCTCGATGCTCGAGGTGACCGCCGAATTGCCGATGTTGGTGTTGATCTTCACCCGGAAGTTGCGCCCGATGATCATCGGCTCGAGTTCCGGGTGGTTGATGTTCGCGGGGATGATCGCGCGGCCGGCCGCGATTTCGTCACGCACGAACTCGGGTGTGATCGTCTCGGGGATGCGGGCGCCGAGCGGGTCGCCGGCATGCTGGCGCAGCAGCTTCGCGTAGCGGGGATCGGCGCGCATCTCCTGCAGGCGATTGTTCTCGCGGATCGCGACGAACTCCATCTCCGGGGTCACGATGCCGCGGCGAGCGTAGTGCATCTGGCTGACGTTGGCGCCGGGCCGGGCGCGGCGCGGCGCGCGGATGTGCGCGAAGCGCAGGCTGGCCAGGTTCGGGTCTTCTGCGCGGGCGCGGCCGAACGCCGAGGTGGGGCCGTCCAGCCGTTCGGTATCGCCGCGTTGGTCGATCCAGGCGCCGCGAAGGTCGGCCAGCCCCTGCAGCAGGTCGATCCGTGCCTGCGGGTCCGTGTACGGCCCGGAGGTGTCGTAGACCGTGATCGGCGGGTTCTCCTCGGCACCCATCGAGGCCTGGGTCGGGTCCTGGGAGACCTCGCGCATCGGCACCCGGATGTCGGGCCGACTGCCCTCGACGAAGATCTTCCGCGAGTTGGGGAACGGCCGGGTCACGGCCTCGGACACGCGGGCCGTGCTGCGGATGAAGTCGTCGGGAATGGCGCTCATGGGGTTTCCTCGAGTGTGGGCGGAACGAGGAAACAGGAGCGGCCTTGCGGCTGCGACAAGCTTCCCTCCGCCGGTGCAAACCGGATCAGGTTCAAGGGGACTCTCTCAGCCGGCACGCCGCCGGCACCCCCAGCTTGATGATGCGTACGTCCGACGCTATAGGAGCACCGGCTTCATTGCAAGAATCCCGCGCGTGGTCAAACCTTCAGGCCGCATCGGCGTTGTGCGGGAAGGGCGTTTGCACCACGAAGAACACGAAGACACGAAGAAGGGCTTTTTGGGGGTTTGGAACCAAAAAGCGTTTGCTCTGCAGCCGTAAACCTTCGTGTCTTCGTGGTGCGATCCCGCACTGGGAGTTCAGATTCGGGAAGGGCGTTTTGCACCACGAAGAACACGAAGGGCACGAAGAAGGGCTTTTTTGGGGTTGGGAACCAAAAAGCATTTGCTCTGCATCAGTAAACCTTCGTGGTCTTCGTGTTCTTCGTGTTCTTCGTGGTGAATCAATCCCTCAACCCACGCCGACGCCGTACTGGTCGCGGTAGGCGCGCAACGCCGCGAGGTGGCCTGCATCCCGGCCTTCGGCATCGAGCATCGCGATCAGGTCGGTCAGGCGGGCGACGCGGATCACCTGCAGGCCGACATCGGTCTCGACCTCCTGGATCGCGGAGCGATCGCCGCGGCCGCGTTCCTCGCGATCCAGCGCGATCGCCACCGCCACCGGCTCGGCACCCGCGGCGCGGATGATCTCGACCGACTCGCGGATCGCGGTGCCGGCCGTGATCACGTCGTCCACGATCAGCACCCGACCCTGCAGCGGCGCGCCGACGATGTTGCCGCCCTCACCGTGGTCCTTGGCCTCCTTGCGGTTGAACGCCCAGGGCAGGTCGCGCCCGTGGTCCAGATGCAGCGCCATCGCCACCGCTGCCGCGAGCGGGATGCCCTTGTAGGCGGGTCCGAAGATCAGGTCGAACTCCAGCCCGCTGGCGACGATCGCCTCGGCATAGAAGCGGCCCAGCCGCGAGAGATCCGAACCGCGGTTGAACAGCCCGGCGTTGAAGAAATACGGGCTCACGCGACCCGACTTCAGCGTGAACTCCCCGAAGCGGAGCACCTCGCGTTCGAGGCTGTAGGCGAGAAATTCCTTGGCGGACATGGGTAACACCTCGAAAAACCGCCATTGTGGCATAGCACTTGCCGCCATGGCGTGTGCCGGTCAACCGCGGCACCGACCAAAGCGGGAGCAGGCTCCCGCGCTCCACATCTGGCCCCGGCGCGCAGCGTCTATGGAGTGCGACGGCTTGCCGCCGGCATCGGGCGCAGGCCCAAGATTCCGGTGCCCGAAAGCGGGAGCAGGCTCGCGCGCTCCACATCGCGCAGCCGGCGGGGTTGGGTGGCGCCGACGCAGGCTGTCCATGCACCGGTCCGCTGCGCCCGCCCTTCCCCGGGCGCGCCGGCAGGGGTATTGTTCGCGCCCATGCGCATTCTCAGCCTGAACGCCAACGGCATCCGAGCCGCCGCCCGCAAGGGTTTCTTCGACTGGTTGCCGGGGGTCGATGCCGACGTCGTCTGCCTGCAGGAGACCAAGGCCCGCATCGAGCAGCTGGCGGACCCGGTGTTCCACCCCGACGGTTATCACTGCGCCTACGTGGATGCGGAAAGACCGGGCTACAGCGGTGTCGCGATCTACAGCCGGAAGCAGCCGGACGCGGTCATCACCCACTGCGGGCTCGACGAGGCCGATCGCGACGGGCGTTACGTGGAAATGCGCTTCGGCGAGC
>PUOZ01000003.1 GCA_003553165.1 Thioalkalivibrio sp. | reverse complement strand
GGCCCTTCCAAAGGGCTTTCGATCTGGATCGGCGCAACCGTCGCGGTGGTTTCCCTGCTAGCCTATCCCCTGATCGCCGCAACCATCGGCCCAGGCCTGAGCCATGCCGAGACCTACGGCCTGCACCCCGACCCGACTGCAATCGCCACGCTCGCGGTGCTGCTGATCATCCTGCGCGGCCCCACCCTCTGGGTTACTTTGCTCATTCCCATCCTGTGGTGCGTGATGGGTTCGCTGACCCTGATTGCGATCGACGCATCCGGGGCACTGATACCGCTGGCCGCGGCGGCTATCATTGCCGGGACTGCACTAGCGCGCTCGATCCACTCAGCCGCGCGGCCACACGCTTAGCGTGAAAGTGCACCGCGTAGAGTGCCGTGAGGCACAGCCGAACCGCACCAAAACCACGCAGGCTCTGACCCCAAGCTTGGGTCCGTGCTCAGGAAATCATGAGAATTGCTCATGAGGACTCGGTAGGTTAGTAACTGACATGCGAGACCCGGCCCATCCTTCACAGAGCAGTAGGCGCCGAGCTGACCTCATCTACCCAGACTCTCGCACTGGGATTCGACCGACATCTCGAACTATGGGCGAGGTGGCATGATGACTCCGGGGTCAGTGTCCCTTGGACCTCCAAACGTTTCTGCATTTGCGGTTTGTATGCTGCCGCACAGAGGATTCAGCCCGTCACCCCTAGACTGGGATCGAGAAATCCACTCGGTACCAGGGAGCTATCATGGCACTTACAGTGACAGACCCCATCAAGATGATATTTGCCGTTATCCTACCGCCACTCGGTGTGTTTTTTGAGGTGGGCTTCACGGGTCACTTCTGGCTGAATATCGTGCTTACGCTATTGGGCTTCATCCCGGGCATCATTCACGCCTTCTATGTCATCCTTAAGCATTAACTTTCACTGGTCCGGAACAGCCCCACGCTTCCCTGGAACAGGGATCTGTAGGAACCTGCGAATGGCCGGGAAGGCGCAAGCGGGCTCATCACGCCTTCCCGGACTCGTCGACCCGTGTCACTTACTTGGTCGGCTTCGAATAGTTCCGATCGACCGCCGGGTCCAATTCCTTCGCGCGATCCTTACCGGCCTTCTCGGCGCGCTCCATCTCTTCCTTGTCGCCTTCGCCCGCTTTCCTGGCGGCCTCGTCGACCTTGCCGGACTCGACAAACTCCCGCGTATCCTCGTTGTAACGCTTCGCGGATTCTCGATCGCCTTCGCCCTGAACTTTCGGCTTGTCTGCCACGCAACACCTCCTGTCAGATTACATTTCGATGGAAGTCGCCTGATGCCGCCAGCGCATTGCCATCTTGGGACCCTGGGGAACCTCGCCAAGGCTTCAGAAAACCACTCGTACAGGGGGCAGCCATACTTCCCGGGTGGTTCCGTCAACTGCACTCGGGCGGAGGCGTTGCACAGCGGTGGGAAAAGCCCTAGCGTGCCACCCATGGCACGTGGACCGGCGGGGGTATCATGATCGGCATTCGTGCGGTAATCCTCGATCTGGACGGGACATTGCTGCACAGCAACGACGCCCACGCGCAGGCTTTCGTGGAGGCGGGCCGCGAGATTGGGCTGACCGTCGACTTCGATGCCGTCCGTCGGCTGATCGGCAAGGGTGGCGACAAATTGATCCCGGAGGCGTTCGGCGTCTCCAGCGACAGCGAGGCGGGCAAGCGGCTCGAAGACCTGAAGAGGGAAATCTTCATGGCCCGTTTCCTCACCCAGCTCGAGCCGACTCGCGGGGCGCGCGAGTTATTGCTGCGCCTGAGGGACGAAGGCATCCAGCGGGTGCTGGCCACCTCGTCTGGTGAGTCATCGATAAAGCCACTGCTGCGGCAGGCCGGAGTCGAGGACCTGATCGAGGAGGCGAGTACCTCGAGTGATGTGCAGGCCTCGAAGCCGGACCCCGAAATCGTGGAGGCTGCGCTGAAGAAGACCGGCGTACCCAGCCCCCAGGTGGTGATGCTTGGCGACACCCCGTACGACGTCGAGGCAGCGACGCGGGCTGGAATCCGCATCATCGCGCTGCGGACAGGCGGATGGTCAGATCCGGAATTGAACGGTGCGACAGCAATCTACGACGACCCCGCGGACCTCCTGGACCATTACGAATCATCTCCACTCGGCTGAGGGCCATGCGGTTGCACGCAACCCGCAACGAGTTGGGTATCTTAAAGCGTCGCAGGAAAAAGGCATTGCCGTGATCGCCCACCGCACGTACGACGGTGGTCGCCTGATCAGGAACCTCAAGCGCCGGCATGAAGTACCCGAATGGGCCTCTGAAGAATTCGATTGCCGCAACTGGGCCGACTTCCTGCTCAAGTTCATTGTCAGCCATCCGGCTCTGTGCTGCTCATCATCCAGCGCGGCCCCACCCTCTGGCTCGCCATGCTCATTCCCACCCTGTGGTGCGTGATCGGCTCGCGCACCCTGAGGGCGATCGACGCAACCGGGGCACTGATCCCGCAGGCCGCGGCGATCATCATTGCCGGGACTTCGATAGCGAGAGAAAGGGGGTAGCCACGAGTCGACGCAGGAAGATCACGCCTCCGGTCGTCGTTTTCCGCGGACAGTACACCTGTGCCATGCTACCTGCGCCTGCG
>PUOZ01000285.1 GCA_003553165.1 Thioalkalivibrio sp. | reverse complement strand
CGCGACGAATCCCCCTGGGTGATCCGGCTGCGCGAGTTGCCGAGGCTTCTGGACGGGCTGCTCGGTGCCACCCGCAATGCCAGTCTGCTGCTGACCGCGACCCGGGCGACCCGGCAGGACGTGCCCCGTCGCTACCGAGCAAGAACGCGCATGATGCTCGAAAATGGAATTTCGCTGGAACACTTCCCCGACGCGCCCTGGCCCCCGGCTCCCGGTCCCGCGGAACCGCTGCAGGTGCTGTTCGTGGGCCGGATGATCACCCTCAAGGGAGTGGACATGCTGCTCGAATCGGTATCCAGGCTGAAACGCCGGGGCATTCCGGTTGCATTGACCCTCGTTGGTGACGGACCCGCACGCAACGACTGGGAACACCAAAGCCGTTTGCTGGAACTGGGGGACGCAGTCCGTTTCACCGGAGCGCTCCCGCGCGAGGAAGTGCAGCGGGCGATGCGCGCCTGTCACGTGTTCTGCCTGCCATCGGTGCGCGAGTCCGGGGGCGCCGTGCTGCTCGAGGCCATGGCCACCGCGCGCCCCGTAATCGCCCTGGACCATGGCGGACCAGCCGAACTGGTCGACGACGCCGTGGGCCGTGCCATCCCGCTGCAGGACCCCGAGCAGGTGATCGATGTTTTGGAACGCACCCTCGCTGAGGTGGCCGCCGATCCCGAGACCTGGGCCGAGCGTGGTATTCATGGCCGCGTGCGCGTCGAGCGCCGGTACACCTGGGAGAGCAAGATTGCCGCAGCCGAGAGACTCTACGGACAACTCGGTCTCAACGCGCATCCCGCTCAAGTGGGTTCGGCGGAAGCCACGACGGGGACGGGCCACTCGGCAAGGGGGAATTGATGTGCTGATCGACAGACAAACGACCCTGCGCATTCCGGGGATGAAGGGCGGCGCGTTCCGGATCGCCGTGATCCTTCTCGGAGGATTCTTCTCGGTGGCATTCATTGCCCTGACCCTCTGGACCTCCGTCACGGCACAGCGGGATGAGATGGTCCGACTGGCCCATTCCTATTCCCAGGCCGTGATGAGCTTTCGGGCCTTCTACGCGGAGACCGTCGTGGGGCGGGTCGGCGGCCTGGTGGAGATCACGCACGACTACCACGAGAACCCCCATGCCTTGCCGATTCCCGCGACCATGACGCTGGAATTGGTCGATTACATGAACACCCGTGACACATCGCTGACCATCGCCCAGATCAGCGACCACCCCTTTCCCTGGCGCGCCGACCGGATACTCTCGGAGGGGCAGAGCAGGGCACTGGACGGCCTCTTGAGGAGCGGCGAGGACATGCTGACCTGGAGCACCTCCGAAGAGGACGGGCGTGTACTCCACCACGCGATGGCCATCCGCATGGACGCGACCTGTGTGGGCTGTCACAACAGCCATCCCGACAGCCCCCGCAGAGACTGGCAGGTCGGCGATCTGCGTGCGATCCAGGTGGTCAGCGTGCCGTTTCGGAGCGCGGGGTTGATGGAAAACGACCCGCTGCGCATCACCGCAGGTTTCGTACTCCTGTCGTTTGTCGGGGCGCTGCTCGCGCTGTTCACGATGGACTCGAGGGTGCGCCGCTTCCTCCGCCTGGCGCGCGAAAGCGCGATCGAACGCTCGGAGGCGGCGACCGCGCTCGAGGAACAGGCCCGCGATACCCGGGCGATCCTGGACAATGTGCTCGACGGGATCATCACCATTGATCAGCGCGGGATCGTGGCTTCCTTCAGCGCGTCCGCACAGCGTATCTTCGGCTACCCGGAAGACGAGGTGATCGGACGGAACGTGTCCATGCTGATGCCGCAGCCCTACCGACGCGAGCATGACGGCTACCTGGCGAGGTACATGGCCACGGGGGTGGCACGGGTGATCGGCATCGGCCGGGAGGTGACCGGACGCCGCAAGGACGGCACGCACTTCCCGCTCGAACTGTCGATCTCCGAGACCACCCACGACGGTCAGCCACTTTTCATCGGCATCGTGCGCGACATCACCGAGCGCAAGCGCGTCGAGCAACTGAAGAACGAGTTCGTTTCCAAGGTCAGCCACGAGTTGCGTACCCCGCTGACCTCGATCGCCGGCTCGCTGGGTCTGCTCGCCGGTGGCGCCGTAGGGCAACTACCCGACGCGGCGCGGCCGCTTGTCGATATCGCCCGAACCAACAGCAACCGCCTCACCCGCCTGATCGACGATCTGCTGGACATGGAGAAAATGGCGGCCGGCAAGCTCGCGTTCGACCTGCGGACCGAGCCGTTGATGCCATTGCTGCACCAGGCTCTGGAGGCGAACCAGACCTACGCCGAACAGTTGGGTGTCCGTTTCGCGCTCCGGGAATGTGGGGAAGACGTTGCGGTGCGTGTGGACCGCTGGCGGCTAATGCAGGTGCTCTCCAACCTGCTGTCAAACGCCGCCAAGTACGCGCCGCGCGACAGCGTGGTCGAGGTCTCCGCCTGCGTACACAAGCAGACCGTGCGGGTCGCGGTGAAGGACAGCGGACCCGGGATCCCCGAGGCGTTTCACGACGGGGTCTTCCAGCGCTTCTCCCAGGCCGACTCCTCCGATTCCCGACAGAAGGGCGGCACCGGGCTGGGGCTGGCGATCCCCAAGGAACTGGTCGAGCAGATGGG
>PUOZ01000259.1 GCA_003553165.1 Thioalkalivibrio sp. | reverse complement strand
TTCGCATATCGATTTGGCGTTTCCCAATCGTTAGCGACGCAAGCATCCGCACAAACTACTTGATTCACATGTTCTTAAAGAGCGCTGCTGAGTTCGTCTCAGCGAGGCCGCGTATTCTGCGGCCCGGGCTGGCATGATGTCAAGATCCTGCCGAACCCTGCTTCGCGTTGACCGGCTGCGTTACCGCTGCCTTTTTCCTCGAAGCGAGCCGCTTATGATGCCCGGCCTGGAGGAGGTTGTCAACCCTTTTCGTGCTTCCGTTTCGGCCCCGAGGGGCTTTTCCGGATCTCCTTCAGAGCGGCGCCCCGTTGGAGAGCGCGCATTATAGATGGCTGGCCCGGGCGGTCAAGGGGTTCGAGCAAATATTCTTCCGGCGGCTGCCGCGGCAGCCATTCAGGCCACGCGGACGCTGGCCACGCGGCGCTTGCCCACCTGCACCAAGTGCCTGGCGCCGCTGGAGAAACGGCGATCCGGGTCCTCGATGCGCTCGCCGTCGACCCGCACCGCTCCCTGGCGCAGCAGGCTGCGCGCCTCGCTGGTGGACACCACCAGTGCCGCCTCCTTCAAGAGATTCGGCAGCGGCAGTCCGTCCTCCCAAGGCTGCACAACGACCTCCGGAACGTCGTCCGGAAGCTGGTGCCGCTGGAAGCGTGCTATGAAAGCCTGCCTCGCGCGCGCACCGGCGCCGACGCCGTGGAAGCGGTCGACCAGCTCCTCACCCAGAGCGAACTTGGTATCCCGGGGATTGGCCTCCCCCGACTCGGCGACGGCGCGCAGCGCCGCGATCTCCACCAGAGGCCGCCAGCTGAGCAGCTCGTAGTAGCGCCACATCAATTCGTCCGAGATCGACATGATCTTGCCGAACATGTCGTCGGGTGGTTCCTGAACACCGATGTAGTTGCCCAACGACTTGCTCATCTTCTGGATACCGTCCAACCCCTCGAGGATCGGCATGGTGAGGATCACCTGTGGAGGCTGCCCGTATTGCTTCTGCAACTCGCGGCCCACCAGCAGGTTGAATTTCTGGTCGGTGCCGCCGAGTTCCATGTCCGCCTTCAGCACCACCGAATCATGGCCCTGGATCAGCGGGTAGAGGAACTCGTGAATCGCGATCGGCTGCCTGCCGGTATAGCGCTTGTTGAAATCATCCCGTTCCAGCATCCGCGCCACCGTATGCCGGGCCGCCAGTTGAACGATCCCGGCTGCGCCCAGATCGCTGGTCCATGTGGAGTTGAACACGACGCGGGTGCGATCCGGGTCCAGAATTCGGAAGACCTGTTCCTTGTAGGTGGCCGCATTCGTGCGGATGTCGTCCTCGGTGAGCGGGGGCCGGGTCGCAGTCTTGCCGGTGGGGTCGCCGATCCGCCCGGTGAAATCACCGATCAGGAAGATGATCTCGTGCCCCAGCTCCTGCAACTGGCGGAGCTTGTTCAGCAGGACCGTGTGGCCGAGGTGCAGATCAGGCGCCGTAGGGTCGAAACCCGCCTTGATCCGAAGCGGCCGACCGGCCCGCAGGCGCTCCCGCAATTCCTCTTCAAGCAGGATTTCGTCGACACCGCGACGGATGATAGCGAGCTGTTCTTCCAGTTCCATTCGAAAATTCCGTTATAATATTGATATCGTTAGGCATCGTTAGGCCGGGTGGCGCCGGATAGCCGAGCCGCCAGGATTGGATTGACTGCCGCTGTCCGCGTAATATCGCCGCGACAGCATCCGGGAAGGGGGATCCCCAGTGCCAAAACAACGCCGTATCTTCATGGAAACGAGTGCCACCCACCTCAACTTCCATGAGCCGCGCCGCCGCCGACGCTGGCCGCTTCTCGTTTCCGTCGTCCTTCTCGGAACTCTGGGCCTGGGCTTCGCCGCCTACATGGAACAGCCGACGCCCGACCGCCCCTCCTCTGTGGCGTTGCCTGCCGATGATACCGTTCCGGCGGCCACCGAGAGAACCCGGCTCGAAGTGGCCCATATGCCCCTGGCGCCATCGGCGCCGGGAGCCACCGCAGACGACCCGCAGCCAACGGCCTTTGGCGCAGCGTACGCTTTGCGCGAAAGCACGCACGGCGACGTTCTTCCCGATGGGGCCGCAACCGGCATCCTGGACGCGCCATCAGCCGAACCCTACACCGATAACGCCGTTGCGGTACCCGGGGCGGACGCGCTCGAATGGAAGGAACATGTCGTCGCCTCCGGAGACACCCTGTCCGCCATCTTCAGCCAACTGGAGATCCACAGTCACCTGCAACCGATCCTGACGCTCGGCGACGAGGCCGGAGACCTGCAGCGTCTGTTCCCGGGGGAACGCCTGCGCGCCGGCAAACGGGAAGGCGATCTCGAGACCCTGATCTACGAACCGCGCGGGGACCAGTACATCGAGATCACGCGGGGGGAGAACGGCGAGTTCGTCGCGCAGCGACAGGAGCATGCGCTCGAGTCGCAGCGGCGCATCACCCATGCCGAGATTCGGCAGTCCCTTTTCCTCGACGGATCGCGGGCTGGTCTGTCCGACGCGTTGCTGATCCAGATCGCGGACATCTTTGGGTGGGACATCGATTTCGCCTGGGACATCCGCCAGGGTGACCACCTCATCGTCGTGTATGACCGGATCTTCAAGGACGGGGAATACCTGCGCGACGGCCCGGTACTCGCCGCCGAGTTCCAGA
>PUOZ01000050.1 GCA_003553165.1 Thioalkalivibrio sp. | reverse complement strand
GAGGGCTCGCCTCCCACAGGGGGCAGCGATGCGGGTGCGTCGGCGGGCATCGCTGGAATCGCTGGGGTCGGACCAAAGCAACATGTGGAATATTCGATAGAACCTTCCTTATTTTGCGTCTCTCAGCGGCCTTGAAGGCCATTTTTCTTCAGCGAAATGGACGCGATAAGCCGCTGCTGGTTCCCGCAGGCAGGCGTCGCCACTGTCGACTGTGATGGTCCGCGCCTGGGCGTCGAGTCCCATTTTTCGCTGGACTTCCCGCACGAACGGCTGGCTCCCCACGGCGAGACTGCGGGTCCAACGGTCGTCCCGTTCCTGTGTTCCGGTCGCCAGGCTGTCTTCGACCCGGATTCGGTGCTGACGTCGCAGTTCGTCCATGCTGTCGATCTCCAGGGCGTGCATCAGCGCCTGAAGGTCGATGATCCGGTACCGCGCGGGGGGCGACTGGATCTCGCGGTAGCCGCCGAATTCCCATTCTCCTGGATGAACGACCGCCCCTGCCCGGACCATGTTGAGATCAATGTAGGTCAGGCAGCGCGCGAGATGGTCTCCTGTCTGCACGGCCGTGGCGTGATACCGATCTTCCCAGAACGCGCCCTTGCGCCCCTTGCGGTGATTGAAGGCCTGCCCGGTGCGGCCGGCGATCAGCTGCATCGAGCGGGGAATCTCGCCTTGGCCGCGGTCACGCACCAGAAGGTGCACATGATTGCTGGTCACGATGTAGTCGAGGATGCACAGACCGTAGCGCTTGCGGGCCTCGTAGAGCCAGCGTCGCCAGCGCTTCCGGTCCTGATGGAAGCGGAGCAGGAACTCGCGCTCGTGGCAGCGATGGGTGATGTGCCAGACGAGATCCGGCAGGAAGTGACGGTTTGCGCGCGGCATGGCTCCCTCCTTGGAGCGGTGTTTTTTTGGGCGAAAACGAGCCGATAAGGCCCAAATCGTTGCAAATTTTCGTCTAAATCTTCGGGTTTTTCAAGCGGTTGGCTTGGTCCGACCCCGGGGATTTTCGGAGGGGGTTTGGTTTATCGGATATTTTTCAATTGGTTAGGGGTTTTGGGGTGTTCTGGCGCGTGCTGATGGGCTGGATGTGGTCGCCGGGGACACAAGATTGACTGAAAAAAGTGTGGTTGGCATTCTTGTTCACGCTTCCGTTGTGCGGGGGCAGTTTATAATAAAACCCATTGGGACTTTAGCTACCATAGCAAAGGAGATGCCGTCATGTGCACCTTTAACTGTGTTGTCGGGGAAAGCCTGCGTTTTGGGGATGTTGCACGTCTTCATATCCGTGGCTCGGAAAAGGATCAGGTTTGGATTGCGATCGAGTGGTCCAAGAAGGATCGGCTTCCCGTCGAGATCATTGCACTGTCTGACGACGATACGATCGACCGCTGAAAGGCGGCGTGTTGGTTCTGGGCCGAAGGCGATTGTAAAGGGTTCGGCCCAGGGGTTGTATTGATCCCGGTCTGTCGAAGGAGGCAACGCCAGGACGCGATGTCCGGGTGACCTTCGGCAGGTCGGGGGCACAGTGCGACCCGCTCCGCTTCTATTACTGAATTTTCCACCGCGCATGACCTGCTGGTCAGTCCGCTTCGACCGCCGTTCCCTCCGCGTCGAACCAGTGGATGTTCCCGGCATTCGCGCGCAGGGTCAGTGTCTCTCCCAGCGACGGTGCTGGACCATCGGTCAGGCGGGCCGCCAGAAGTCCCTCGCTGCTGCCGATGCCGCCGGGTACGGGCTCGACCATCCGGCCTTCGGTGCGCAGGTACACGATGCGTTCATGGCCCAGCAATTCCACCGCATGTACCTCGCCGCGCAGCGTGATTGCGTGTGCATCCTCCACTTGGCCGGCGCTCAAGGCTTCGGGCCGTAGCCCCGCGAACCGGCTTTGTTTGGGAACGCCTTCGGGGAGCCTGCTCCAGTCGCCACCTAGCTGCATCCAGCGCGCGCCTTCGCGCTGTTCGAACGCCGGTTCGAACAGATTCATCGCCGGGCTGCCGAGAAAGCCGGCAACGAAGAGGTTCGCGGGATGTTCGTAGAGAGTGGCAGGCGGCCCGATCTGCTGGATCACCCCGTCGCGCATCACCGCGACCCGGTCGCCGAGCGTCATCGCCTCGACCTGGTCGTGGGTCACGTACAGAGTCGTGACGCCGATGCGCCGCTGCAGGGCGCCAATCTCGGCCCGGATCTGCACCCGCAGGCGGGCGTCGAGGTTGGACAGGGGTTCGTCCATCAGGAAGACATCCGGCTCGCGCACGATCGCTCGCCCCATCGCGACCCGCTGCCGCTGCCCGCCGGAGAGTTCCGCCGGGCGCTTGTCGAGCACCGCGTCGAGGCCCAGCGCCCGCGCCGCTTCCGCCACCCGTCGCTTGCGCTCGTCCCGGCGCATCCCGCGCATGCGCAGCGGAAACTCCAGGTTGCCGCGCACCGTCTTGTGCGGGTACAGGGCATAGTTCTGGAACACCATCGCGATGTTGCGCTCGCGCGGCCCCAGCCCGTCGACCGCACGGCCGCCGATACGGATCTCGCCGTCGCTCGCCGCCTCCAGGCCGGCAAGCAGTCGCAGCAGCGTCGACTTGCCGCAGCCGGAGGGCCCGAGCAGTACCAGCAGCTCGCCGTCGCGCACCTGCAGATCCAGCGCCGGAATCACCGTGTGCCCGCCGAAAG
>PUOZ01000092.1 GCA_003553165.1 Thioalkalivibrio sp. | reverse complement strand
GGGAGCAGCTTCAGGCGCTCGTCATAGGGCAGCACGACCCTGGCGCAGGCACCGAGAAGGTTGTGATTCCAGATATCGACGAGCGCCATGCGCAGCGCCGCATTATCCGCCGCCGGGGCATCCAGTACGTGACGGTCCATCTCGTGAGCACCGGCGAGGAACGCCCGGAAGCCGTCCATGCCGAGGTAGAGCGCGATGGGCAGACCGATCGCCGACCACACCGAGTAGCGGCCGCCCACCCAGTCCCAGAATCCGAACATGTTCCGGGTGTCGATGCCGAATTCCTCCACCCGGCCCGCGTGGGTCGAGACCGCGACGAAGTGGCGCGCCACAGCCTCGGGGTGATCCGTGTGCCGAAGCAGCCAGGCGCGTGCCGAGCGCGCATTGACCAGGGTCTCCTGGGTTCCGAAGGTCTTCGACGCGACGATGAACAGTGTCGTCTCGGGATCCGTCTCGCGCAGCACCGCGTCCAGCGCCGCTCCGTCGATGTTGGAGACGAAATGCATCCGCAGGGGTCGCCCCTCGGCCGTATCCGCCGCAAACGGGGCCAGGGCCCGGCAAACCATGCGCGGACCGAGGTCGGAACCGCCGATGCCGATGTTCACCACGCTGCGTATCGGCCGTCCCGAGTAGCCGACGTGGCTGCCATCCTGCACCCTGCGCACCAGGGCTTCGATCGAATCGAGCACTGCGTGCACGTCGCCGACCACGTCCCGGCCGTCGACCACGCATCCGGCATCGCGCGGCAGGCGCAGCGCCGCATGCAGCGCCGCGCGATCCTCGGTGCTGTTGACGTGACCGCCTTCGTGCTGGCGCCGCAGCGCGCCGGTCACGTCAGCGCTTCCGGCCAGCGCGTACAGGTCGTCCCATGCCGAAGCATCCAGGCGCTGGCGGGTCCAATCCAGCCGCAGGCCGGCTGCATGCAGGACGTCACGCGCGACACGCCCGGAATCTTCGGCGAGCAGCTCGCGCAGGGTGGCCGTCCGCAGGCGGTCCCGGGCCTGCCTCAACAGCGACCAGGGGAGGGGAAGGGATTCTGTCTGCGGCACGGCGACACCTCGGCTGCTGGGCAGGAAAACTGCGGACGCCCTAAACTACAATGGCAGGCTCGGCCATACAACGCGTCACCGGAGTCGTCATGCGCATCCTGTTCGCGAGCAGTGAAGCCTTCCCGCTGGTGAAGACCGGCGGCCTGGGCGACGTGAGCTCCAGTCTACCCGCCGCATTAAAGCGACGCCGCCAGGATGTGCGCCTGGTCCTTCCGGCCTACCCGCGCGCGGCCAGCCGGCTGGCCGATCCGACACGCCTGCCCGGACCGGCGGATGCACCGTGGAGCCTGATCCAGGGCTACCTGCCCGGCACCTCGGTCATCGTCTACCTGGTCGACTGGCCCCGGTACTTCGAGCGCGACGGAGATCCCTACCGCGCGACCGACGGCAGCGACTGGCCCGACAATCCGCAACGCTTCGCCGCCTTCGCCAGCGCGGTGGCCTCGATGGGCGTCGACGATGCGCAGCTCGACTGGATGCCGGAGATACTGCATCTGAACGATTGGCAGACCGGCCTGGTTCCGGTATTCCTGCGCGATCATTCGCGCCGGCCGCCGATCGTGTTCACGATCCACAATCTCGCCTACCAGGGCCTGTTCCCCGCTGAGACCCGGCATGCCCTGGGACTCCCCGAGGACCTCTGGCACATGGAGGCCCTTGAATTTCACAACCAGCTTTCCTTCATGAAGGGCGGCCTCGTCTTCTCGGACCTGATCACCACCGTCTCGCCCACCTATGCCCGCGAGATCCAGACGCCTGAACAGGGCATGGGGCTGGACGGTGTACTGCGGGCCCGCGCCGCCAGCCTACATGGCATCCTGAACGGGGTCGACTACCGCGAATGGAACCCGGAGAAGGATGGCTATCTGGATGCGCACTACAGCGCTGACGATCTCTCAGGAAAGGCACGCAACAAGGCCGCGCTGCAGCGGGAGCTGCGGTTGCCGGAGCGCGATGACATCATGCTGCTTGGCCATGTGGGACGCATGGTCTCGCAAAAGGGCATCGACCTGCTGCTGGAAGCCTGTGCGCCCCTGCTCGCAGCCGGCCGGATGCAGCTGGTGCTGGTCGGAAACGGCGATCGAAGGTTCGAGGATTGGGCGCGCAGCCTCGCATACGCCCATCCCGAGTCCTGCAGCACGGTCATCGCCTACAACGAGGGCCTGGCCCATCGTGTGGAGGCTGGTGCCGATGCCTTCCTGATGCCGTCACGCTTCGAGCCCTGCGGAATGAATCAGATGTATAGCCTGCGCTATGGAACGCCCCCGATCGTGCACGCGACCGGTGGGCTCGCGGACACGGTGATCGACGCCAACCCCGCGACCCTGGGGGATAGCACGGCCACGGGCTTCTGCTTCCTGCCCGCCGACACTGCCCCCCTGACCGGCGCGATCGAGCGCGCCCTGGCGCTGTTCGGTGAGCCCGGACAGGAACGCTGGCGATCGATGATGCGCAATGGCATGGGGCGCGACTTCGGCTGGAACACGAGTTCCGCGGCCTACCTCGACCTCTACCGCAGCCTGCGGGGTGAGCGTGAAAGTTCTGTAGGTCGGGTTAGCGTAGCGTAACCCGACGTGCCGGGTTGCCGGGGACGACGCTGTTTTGCAGCCATGGGTCG
>PUOZ01000357.1 GCA_003553165.1 Thioalkalivibrio sp. | reverse complement strand
GGCATGCGACTAACCGTCAAGCGGGTCGTCGAATGGCGCTGGGGGGCGGGCCGAGGCGCCTCCGCGAAAGACGGGAAATCCCAGTTTCAGGCCAACGTTCAAGGTGAATGGCGCGATCCATCAGTTGGCTCCGTCGAAGCCTGGTCGCGCCGCAGAACCGGCGTAAAGGGATGGCAACCCGGAACAATCAGAAGGGAAGCCGCCGTCCTTCGTAATCAAAAAACTCCCCTGACTGCGCGGGTTCAAGGCGATCCAGCACCTCGAGCAACCGGCCCGCGGCGTATTCGGGAGTCAGCACCTCCGGCGCACGACTGCGATACGGTGCGGAAAGTCGGGTAGCGACCGTACCCGGCTGGAGCGCCGCCACCACCAACAGCCGATGGCTGATGTGCAACTCCAACGCGGCCGTGCGAAGAATCTGATTCAGGGCAGCCTTGGACGCCCGGTAACTCACCCAGCCGCCAAGACGATTGTCCTCAATCGATCCCACCCGGGCCGAGAGCGACGCGAAGATCGCGCGGCGCCTACGGGGCAATAGCGGTGTCAAGTGCTTCAGAAGCAGAGCTGGGCCAATCGCGTTCACGGCGAAAGCCTGTGCCATCACCGCCGGATCGATTTCCGAGAGCCGCTTTTCCGGGCGGTTGCCCGCGATGGTCAACACCCCCGTGGCATCGAGAATCAGGTCCCACTCGGCCGATCGCTCGCGCAGCCATGCGGCTGCGCCGGCTACGCTTGTTTCGCTGGTGATGTCGATCGGCGGTTCAGCGTGGCGGGAGAGCGCTGCGACATGCCCGCAGTTTGGATCGATTCTGAGATGCTCGAAGAAGGCCTTTCCCAAACCGCCGGAGGCGCCGACCACGACCGCGCGATAGGAAGTACCCAGAGAATCCATGACGACTCGGACATTACCGGGTCTGTCGGGTTCCGATCAGGCGTTGCCCGATCTGGGGAGAATGCGGCCACTGTCGAAACTCGCTGTGTATTCCAGGGCATTCCGGCCACCGATTCCACGGCAAGCCGGCCACCCATTCCAGGCCAATCCGGCCACTGATTCCACAGGAGAGAAACCGCAGAACCGGGTCAGAGAGCAAATGTCTCTACTATTAAAGACAATTCCTCTCTGACCCGGTTTCTCTGGCAGCACTCGTAGCCGGGTGGGGAAACGCGCACGCTCATGGCGTCATCCTGACGCAAGACACCCGTTCCGACCTCGACGTGGTGGAGATCACCGCCGTCTTCGATACCGGAGAACCCATGGCCGGTGCCCCGATCACCGTGTTCAGTCCTCGGCATCCCGCCCACCCCTGGCTTACCGGACGTGCAGATCACGACGGTCGTTTCCGTTTCGTGCCAGACCCCGAATATCCCGGTTACTGGACGGTCCGTGTACGCGAGGAAGGCCACGGCGCCACGATATCGATCGAGGTCCCCGGTTCGGAAGATTGAGCTCTTCTGCACGTTCGATAAGCGCTGGAAACCGTGCATCCGCGGACCTGTCTGCCGCGTTTTTTGCACTGAATTACGAGATCATCCTGCGTTTCGGTTTCCGAACGCCGACGCCGGAATGCCGAGTCCCATGAACGCGAAAATGTCCGCAATGACCCGCAGCCTCGACTTCCGGCCGGGACGCTGTTTCACTGCTCCGATCAGCCGTTCGGAGCGCGTGCCGTGCCAAGACACATCGTTGTCATCCAGGGTCATCCCGACAGCAGCGAGCACCATCTCTGCCATGCGCTGGCCGATGCCTATGCCGAGGGCGCGCGCCAAGGTGGGCACGAAGTCCGGTTCGTGGCCGTCGCGGAGCTGGATTTCCCGCTGCTGCGCAGCGCCAAGGCCTGGAACACCGGCGAGGTGATACCGGATATCCAGCACGCGCAGAACACGGTTGCCTGGGCCGACCATCTGGTGATCCTTTATCCGCTTTGGTTGGGCACCATGCCAGCCATTCTGAAAGCCTTCCTGGAACAGTTGTTCCGCCCGGGATTTGCTTTCAGTCGGGAGAAATCCTCAGGAGCGATGGGCCGGAAGCTGCTCATCGGGAAATCGGCCCGGATCATCGTCACCATGGGCATGCCCGCACTCTTCTACCGCTGGTTTTTTCGGGCTCACAGCCTCAAAAGCCTGGAGCGTAACATCCTCAAGTTTGTCGGCATCCGTCCAGTACGGACTACGTTGCTCGGCTTGGTGGAGGGCGTCAGCGCCGGTCGGTGCGAGCGGTGGCTGAGCCGGGCTCGTACGTTGGCAAGACAGGCGCTGTAGACAGATTGCCCGGATCAACGTGACCATTGGACTCACACTGGCACCCCACCAACCTGTGTTGTTCCTGACCGCAGCCAGTCCGGTGCCTGGGGATCTGACATCGATCCTGAACGCTCTCCCAGGCGTACGGGGCCGGGGGCCGCAAAGGACGAGCCTGCAGACACTCACTGACCTCTCGGATTATTTGTTGTCGCCGGGGTGCCGGCCTCGATTGGCCGCTTTGTTGCGGGCTGGCCTGATGGTGGCTCTTTGCCCATCTCAAACTGGCAATCTCCCCATGGTCTATAAAGAGCGGGGCTACCCTGCCCAAGAAGAGGTAGCGCCAACACACCAGAGGAGAATCGATATCCATGAAAACGACAGCCATCAGCCTGGCCCTTGGCCTGGCGGTCGCAGCCGTTGGCGCGAGC
>PUOZ01000093.1 GCA_003553165.1 Thioalkalivibrio sp. | reverse complement strand
GTGCAGTGGTCTACATTGTTCGTGCCGAACCCGGTGCGAACGAGCTTCTGGAAGAGGTAGGCTTCCTCGTTCGACCCCTTGGCCGACCCGAATCCGGCCAGTGACCGGCCACCTTTCTGGTCGCGGATCGCCCGGAAGCCCGCGGCCGCGACGTCGAGCGCTTCCTCCCAGCTCGCCTCGCGGAAGTATTTCAGCGGATTCCCCGGATCGAAGTCCTCCGGCAGTTCCTTCTTCACGCCATCTCTACGAAGCAGCGGCTTCGTCAAGCGGTTCGGGTGCTGAACGTAATCGAAGCCATAACGTCCCTTCACGCACAGTCGACCCTGGTTCGAAGGTCCGTTGCGGCCCTCGACATACAGGATTCCGTTGTCACGGATGTTGTAGGTCAGCAGGCAACCAACACCACAGTAGGGGCATACGGAGTCAACCTGTGCTTCCGGCTTGACCAGACCGACGCCGCCGGCCGGCATCAGCGCACCGGTCGGGCAGGCCTGGACGCACTCGCCGCAGGCGACACAGGAGGACTGGCCCAAAGGGTCGGCCAGATCGAACACGACCTCCAGCTGGTCACCGCGGAACGCGAAGCCAATAACATCGTTCACCTGCTCCTCGCGGCAGGCGCGAACGCAGCGCGAGCACTGGATGCAGGCGTCGAGGTTGACCGCGATTGCGGGGTGCGACAGATCGGGCCGCGGCTGCCGGCGAGGGGCAAACCGAGGCTTGCCGAGATCCAGCTTTCTTGCCCAGTGGTCCAGCTCGCTGTCGAGGGTGTATCCCGTCTCCGGCATGTCTGAGCGCAGCAGTTCGAACACCATCTTCTGCGCCCGTACCGCCCGGTCGCTCGTACTGCACACCACCATGCCCTCGGTCGGCCGGCGCACGCAGGACGGTGCAAGCACGCGCTCGCCTTCGATCTCGACCATGCAGGCTCTGCAGTTGCCGACCTCGCGCATGCCATCGGTGTAACAGAGATGCGGAATATCGACCCCATTGCGCCGGGCCGCCTGGAGAATCGATTCTCCGGCCCGCGCCTCGATGGCGCGGCCGTTCAGGTTGAACCGGAGCGTGGCAACAACTGCCTCGGGTTCGGCTGCCATCAGGCCAGTTCCTCCGGAAAATGCGTGATCACCGATCGCAACGGGTTCGGCGCCGCCTGACCAAGGCCGCAGATCGAAGCGTCGACCATGCACAGGGAGAGTTCCTCGAGCAGATCAGTGTCCCAATGATCCTGCTCCATCAAATCCACCGCCTTGGCCGTACCTACACGGCAGGGCGTACACTGGCCACAGGACTCATGCCGGAAGAAGCGCATCGCGTTGAGCGCAGCCCGGCGCACGCTGTCGCGATCGGAGAGTACGATCACGGCCGCGGAACCGATGAAGCAGTTGCGATCGAACTCCTGGATCGTGTCGAAATCGAGCGGCACATCCGCAGCTCGCGCCGGCAGGATCCCGCCGGAGGCACCACCAGGGAAGAAGCCGTACAGCGCATGGCCCGCCTCCATTCCCCCGCAGAACTCGTCGATCAGTTCCCGCAACGTGATCCCGGCCGGCGCGAGATGAACACCCGGCCGGCATACGCGACCGCTGACCGAAAACGAGCGCAGGCCATGGCGGCCATTGCGACCGTGATCCGCGAACCAATCCGCACCCTTTTCCAGGACGTCCCGGATCCAGTGCATGGTTTCCAGATTCTGTTCCAGGGTCGGCCGGCCGAAAATGCCTACCTGGGCAACCAGCGGCGGACGCAGGCGCGGCATGCCTCGCTTACCCTCGATCGATTCGATCAGCGCCGATTCCTCGCCGCAGATGTACGCGCCCGCGCCGCGCCGGATATGGATCCGCGGCAGCGCACAGGGTGGATCCGCCTGCAATTCGGCGATGGCCCGGTGCAGAATCTGTTCAGCCGCAGCGTACTCGTCGCGCAGGTAGATCCAGACATCGGGCGCGGTGATTGCCCAGGCTCCGATCAGCGTACCCTCGATAAACCGGTGCGGATCACGTTCCAGGTAGTACCGATCCTTGAACGTACCCGGCTCACCCTCGTCGACGTTGATTGCGACATAGCGTGGTTCCGGCTGGTCACGCAGAGCGCGCCACTTGCGTCCCGCTGGAAAGCCGGCACCCCCCATGCCGCGCAGTTTGGCGCTCTCCAGCGTCGTGAGGATCTCCTCGACGTCGCGCCGACCCTCCACGCAGCCAGCCAACAGTTGATAGCCGCCAGCGGCGCGATAGGATCCGTAATGAACCGTGTCCAGCGGCAGATCGGGCACCACGGCCCGGGCATCGACCGCCCGCCGCACCCGCTCCAGCGTCGCATGGCCCACCTGGTTGCGGCCGACGACGGCGACGGGCGCTTCGTAACAGCGACCGACGCAGGGCACGCGCTGGATCCGTACCCGGTCACCAATCCCTTCCTCGAGAGAGCGCACGAGATCGTCGCAGCCGTAGAGTTCGCAGGTGATCGAATCGCAGACGCGGACCGTGATCGCCGCAGGAGGTGACGTGCCCTCCTTCACCACGTCGAAGTGGTGATAGAACGTCGCGACCTCGTAGACTTCGGCGGGCGCAAGTTTCATTTCCCGGGCCAGAGCCACCAGATGGTCGGCGGAGATCTGGCCGAAATGGTCCTGAATCCGGTGCAGGTGTTCGATCAACAGGTCCGCGTCGCGCGGACAGTCGCCCAGCAGCACACGCACGGCCTCCAGTGCGGCCGCATCCGCCGAACGTCCCTTCGGCTTGCCGAGTTGCCGCAAGGGTACCATCACGTTCCGGACCTTCCGGGTATCACTCATCGCGTTACTATCCCCGCTGACCTGGCATCGTCCCGCAGGACGAGGGGTAGCCGGACCCTCTTCGGCCCGGCCGGCAGGCTCAAGAAACCGTCGCGCAGCCCCGTCTCAGGGGCTGGCCTTTTCCGGTTTTGGGCATCTTCGCAGGCTCGGCTCCGTGCGGCCACTTTGTGCAGGCGCCGATTCGTCGGGCCGCAAGAGCATGCGCCACTCGCGGGCGCGGGCGCGTTGCTGGGAGATGCGGTTCATTGACCCGCCGGTTAGGGTCGCCATGGTTTCTCTCCCCTTGCGTGTGTGCCGGGCGCAGCACGGCCCCTGGGCCGGCGTCGCGGCGCAGGTGTCATCCGGAGCGCACCAAGCCACGAGGGTGGTGTCTTTCTGGTGCGCCCGCGGTTGGGAAAACAATGCAACGGAATCACCATCCGGACGTACCCGGATCGCCCTTGAACGGCCCCACCACGTCTCTGGTGATCCATCCGCCGTAAAAGCCCCCGGCCTGAGGCAGGACCCGCTCGCCAGCCACGAAGCAGGCAACGCGATCGGGGTAGAAGGCATACCAGCCGGCCAGTGTCTCGAACTCCGGGAACGGTTCCGGGTAGATCCAGGCGACCGGAGCGCCGCGCTCTGCAGCATGGGCGAGTTCGAAGTACCGGGCCGGCCCCTTCCATTCGCAGAATGAATGCCCGGACATCGGGATCAACAGGTCTTCTTCCACATCTTCCGGCGGCAGGTAGAAAGTCGGCGCACTTGCCGTCTCCAATACCCGCACAGATCTCTCGCTGACGGCGACGGTCTGGTCCCCGTTCTTGATCAGAACCCCCCTCGAATCCGGTGTGACGACGGGAGGACGCGGATAGTCCCAGACCGACTCTTGCCCCGGACCGGGTTCATGCGCGAACGGCGGGCGCTTGGCACCGGTGTGCGTCCAGCCCGCACGGGCAGCCCGAATTTCTCGGGGCAGATCATGCATGGTGACTTCTCCTTCGGCATTCTTCCGTGGGTTGAACTCGGCTACATACCGTAATTTAGACCATCTCTGCGGGCCGAGCGGCCGAAACTGGACCAGCTTTCACGGTCGCGGGTGGCGAAAATGCCAAAAGCCAAGTCGAGCAGGCCGGTTTCTTCGCCTTCTGATCTCCCGCCAGGATGATGGTTGGCGACGCACCCACTACCCGCGCCGGGCTTGGCCGCAGTCCCGGGGATGCTGCTATCCTTCAATGAACGAGGATCGGCAGTCAGGCGTGATGCTCTTCCCGTGACAGCATGCGCCCGTCCCGTTGCACCCTTCTGCAAACTCCCCCATGGGAATCGCTTGAACGATGGTGAAGGCCCACTCCAGAACCCTGATCCGCTGTCCGTTGCCAGACGTCTACGATTTCGTGGTGGTTGATTTCGTCCGCAACTATCCACGGTGGTCTCCCGAGGTCCAACACCTGAGACCCTTGACCGACGGGCCGCTGGACCTGGGCTGGACGGCCCACCAAGTGAGGATCGACCAGGGTCGTCGCACCGAAACCGACTTCCGGGTCATCGCGCTTGATCCGCAGCATTATGTGTGTTTCAAGGGAATCAAGGACCCGTTCGTGATCGACTATCGATTCGACCCGCAGGGGGAGAACACGCAGCTGACCTTCAGCTTCGAACTGGCGCGGCTGGGTTTCGCGCTGCGGCCGTTTGAGAAGCTCATTCGGTTTGCCGTACAGGACGGCACGGAACGGGTCGTGCGCAACCTGAAGGCCCTGGTCGAAAGGGAACTCGGCCAGAAATCGACCGACTCAACGACCTCCTGAGCGTATCCTTCACCGGAGAAACCATGCTGTTTACCGCCGAGAAAGACACCGGAATCATCCCACACGTTCTGACCCAGATCCTGGATACCTGCGTGAATGGCGTGACCCTCTCCGACCCCGACATGCCGGACAACCCGATCGTATACGCGAATTCCGTCTTTGAGCGGATGACGGGCTACAGTCGCGAGGAGATCCTCGGTCACAACTGTCGTTTTCTGCAGGGCCAGGACCGGGATCAGCCCGCGCTGGAGGAGATCCGTGCCGCAGTCAGAGAGCATCGCGCCGTCGAGGTGACGCTGCGCAATTATCGCAAGGACGGGACCTTGTTCCACAACCGATTGTCAATTCAGCCGCTTCGGGATGCGTCGGGCCACCTGATCTACTATCTCGGCGTGCAATATGACGTCAGCGAACTCGTCAACGCCCGGGCTGAGGTCGATCGTCTTGAAAACATGCTGAAATCGGCCGCGCAGGACTGACTTCCATCCGAGCGAGGCGCCCTCCTTCGCTCGTCACGTCACTTTGCTCAGCAGCCCCCCGCCTAGTGGGCCATGCCCGCTCCTGGGTAGTATTACCTAGGTAGAGAATCGGCTTTCCTATTCTGTACTACAGTCCTATGCTTGATATCGTAAGTACTAGATCGAATCAGGTTGCGTCGCGGGAACGTCCATTCCTAGAGGGGTTGCTGATGCAGGATCATAACGATGAGAACGCCTGGGTTCGGACCAGAGTGTGGCTGGTCCTCGGCAACGGCCACCGGATACAGGTCCAGGCTCGCAAGCTATGCCGCATCGGCGGCTTTCTGGAATACACCGGCCCCGTATGGGATCGCTTGCTGGAAATCGTCTTCCCAGAACCGGACGCGCTGGAGGGTGGCTATCGCACCCACGCCATGGTGGCGCGCCAGTGCCCCGATGGCATCTGGGTCCGTTTCACCCGGGAGTTGCCCAAATCCTCAGTACGGTTGGTGCCCCGCTGAGAACGGGCACCAAATGCCCATCACAGACGAAACTGGGCCAATGCGGCCTGAATCGCGCTTTCGACGCGTTTCAGTTCCTCGGTCGCTGCACTGACTCCATCGGCGGTACGGGCTGACTTGTCGGCCCCGTCCGAAATCTGGACGATATTGCGGTTGATCTCCTCGACAACTGCGCTTTGCTGACGGGCGGCTACCGCGATCTGGTCGGTCATGTCGACGATCGTACCCACGGACTGCTGAATCTTCTCGAGTGCCAACTGCACCTCCGCCGTCTGGGTCATGGTACTCCCGGCCTCTGCACGCCCCTGCTGCATGACCCCCACCGCATTTTTCGTGGAACCCTGAAGCCGACTGATCATGGTGTCGATCTCGTCGGTGGATTCCTGCGTACGGGTCGCAAGCAAACGCACCTCATCGGCCACCACAGCGAACCCCCGACCGTGCGCACCCGCGCGAGCGGCCTCGATGGCGGCATTCAGTGCCAGCAGGTTGGTTTGCTGAGCGATCCCGCGGATGACCTCGAGGATCGTGCCGATCTGTTTGGAATCCTCGCCAAGCCCAGCAACCGTCGCGGCCGCAGCCTCGACCGTTTGCAAAAGGGCGGCCATGGATGCCACGTTTTTTTCCATGACCGTCATGCCACTGGTCACCGCAGCCTCCACTTCCTGCCCGGAATCCGAGGCTGCGACGGTATTGCGCGCAATCTCCTCGGCACTGCTCTGCAACTCGTTGATCGCGGTGGCAACGCGGTCGATCTCGTCGCGCTGCCGTGCCACCGAGGCGCGAGCCTCCTGGGCCTGCTCGTGGAGAATACTCGTGGATTGCCCCAAGGCATGCGTTTCCTTTCGCGCCTCGCCCACGGCCCCGGCGATCTTTCCCACGAACCGGTTGAAGGCCACGCCGAGTTGAGACAATTCGCGCAATCCATGTTCACCCAACCGGCGGCTGAGGTCGCCATCGCCCTGGGCAATCTCCCCGAGGGCCTCACTGGATGCATTCAGTCCACGCCGCACCACTAGAATGATGACGAAGGCTGCTGACAAGCCCAGCACGATTCCCACCGCGGCCAGAATGCTCTGGGTCACCTGGGCCCTTGCCATCGACGCCGACAGGTTTCTCGCGTCATTATCGACCCGTTCGGTGATCGCCTCGCTGATCGCCTGCAGGTGACCGCGGGCGTTCATGATCAGGGGGCCGACCTCCGTGCGGATCAAGTAGGCATCCTGCTGTGCCTGGTCGCTGCCATGGACCGCGACCAGATCCTCGAGCGCTGCGTTGAGCCCACGCAGGACTTCAGCGAACTCCTCCAGCGCGTCTTGCTGTTCGAAATCCAGGTCATCGATCTGCGCGAGGAGTTGTTCGGTGATACGGTTGGCCTGGTCGGAATACAGTCTTAGATTTTGCTCGAATGCACTTTCGGGAAAGGCAAGGAACCCTCGCAGATTGGATGTCACCTGTAGCGATGCGGCGCGCAGATCATAAAGACTGGTGAGCCGACCGAGGGACTGCTCAAAGGACGGCAGATCAAGTTCCACGGAAATCATGATATCGGTCAGTTGGGACATCTCCCTTGTGGCCGGATTGACGCGTGCGTTCGCGATGGCAAGGGCCGGCATGTTCTCCGCAGCATCTTCCGCCACGGTGATCAGCCGTGCCTGCTGACCTTGAAAACGTTCTATCGCACTCCGGACCTCCCTGGCCGCCAAAGCAAGGTCCGGGTCTCCGGCAACCACTGGATCGGAGAGAAGCAGGTTCGATTCCCGGTCGAGTTGACCCATGGCGCTGATCCAGGTGGCTCGATGCTGCTCTGCCTCACTCATCAGGTAAAAACCCAGGAATGCCGCGCTCTCCTGCAGCAACTGTTCGACCCGGTTGACCCGCGAGATGGCCGCGTAATCCACCTCGGTGATGGTTGCCACTTCCTGCGCAGCGAGATTCATCGCTCGCAAGGCGAGAAGCGAGTTCGCGATCAGGATGATGACCACCAGGCCGAACCCGGCAACCAGAAGCCCGCGAATCGAAAGTCTGTTGAGCATTTCCCCTCCCTTGCAGCGTCCTTAAGGACGCTGAATCCCTTGCGTGGGCCCCTTGGCGTGATGTGAGCATAGACGAAGATCTCCCATCACAGATCGGCCACACGACTCCGCCAACTCCCCAAGACGGCGTTCTGGGCCGAGGCTGTCCTCTGTCTTGCTGTCTTCGTGATGCTCGCCCGTTCCTGGAAGGCTACACGCGGTTGCGGGTCCAGGCTATACGGCGGCAGCGCGGCCCGCTCATCTTCCCCGCAACTCACCCAGACCCTGCCCCTGGAAAAACTCCGCGAAGTTCTCGTCGAGTTCATCAGGCTCGAAGCGTCGCCCGCAGGCGGTGTGGACTTCTTCGAGGAACCGCTTCTGCTTGCGGCGGGGCCGGCCGTCGAGCATCACGGTTGTGTTCAAGAGCAGCAGCAGCAGATCCTGCTCCGCCGGCTTCAGCTGCGCGAGACCGTGTCGGTGTGCCGTCCAGTCGACAGTCAGCGAACCCCGTTCGATCTCGAACTCCTGGAACAGTCGTCCCAGCAGGAGTACGAAGTTGGGATGGTCGTTCTCGCTGCGGATAATGACCTCGGCAACCGCTTCAACCATGAGCCGCCGGGTATGCTCATCGAGGCCAGCCAGCTTGCTCCGAACGCTTTCGGCCAGTTCCTCGATGGCCACCGGCCCGGCAGCCCGGACACGCGATCCGCGCATGATCCAACCGATGATGATCGCATTCCAGACCGCGTATACGACGATCGCCACCAGGGGTATCAGCGCACGCACCGCGGCCCGTGCCAGCACCCGACGCAGCATCACACGGACGATGAAGCTGGTGGCGCCGATCTTCAGCCGGTACATCAATGCATAGGCCCAAAGCCTCCAGCGCGGCACCCGCTGGAACGGGTCGATGCCGTATATCGGCTCCCGGGGGTCGGGCAGATCCAGCGCCGAACGCGAAAGGCCAATGGCGATCACCTGCTCCACCTCGTGTTCGGACAGCCGTAGTCCGGCGATGGACGTGATTCGCGCCACCCGCCACAGGACCACCCAGTAGAGAAACACGATCTCCACCCCACTGACCAACACCGAAATCGCCAGGAAGATCGCCCAGTATTCGATCCACCGAATCCAAGACTCGTCCGTATCCGTGATCGTGAAGTTGAGCCAGATCTCCAGACCCCCGATCAAGGCACCCGACGCGATACCGGAGACCGCGGCCAGGATCACGGCTGAAATCTCCAGCCAGCGAATGGTGCGCAGTTCTTCCCGGGGCCATCGGTGCACCCGCGGCTCCTTCAGCGCGTTGCGTCTGCGCAGGTACCGGACCGCCATCCGTTCGATGGCGTTCAACTTTGCCAAATCCGGTTTGGCCGGGTCCATGATCATGCCCCTTAGCTCTGAATCCCGGCGAAGCTAGCCCGCGCTGGCCCCTTCCGTCAACGAAAGGGGGACCTCACTGCAGGCTCCGCGACCGGGACAACGGGTCGAGGGGCATCAGTGCGGCCCCTTGTGCGAGGCGGGCGTGGCACGGTCCTGCGACCAGGTGCGCAGCGCCTTGATCTGTTCGGACATGGTCTTCGACAACGGCACGATCCGCGCTGTGCTCCAGAACAGATCGCGCTCATTCAACTCCCGCCCTTCCTCCCACGCGTGCACTGCGGCCGACTTGATTCCCTGTTCGATCTCGGCCCCGCTCCAGCTCCGGGTAAGGACGGCCAGTGTCTTGAGGTTGAAAGCGGCCGGATCCGCACCGGCCGTGCGCAGATGAATCTCGATGATCCCCACGCGCTCCTCCTCCGTGGGCAGGTCGAGGAAGAACAGCTGGTCGAATCGCCCCTTGCGGATGACCTCGGCGGGAAGCAGCTGGATCCGGTTGGCCGTGGCCACGACGAAGACGCCGGGGGGCTTTTCCTGCATCCAGGTGAGAAAGCTGGAGAAGATGTTTGGATTGTTGCCCCGCTTGCTCTCGGTATCGTAGCCGAAGCTGTTCTCCATCTCGTCGATCCAGAGCACCAGAGGCGCGATCTGCTCGGCAAGGCGCAGGGCGTTGTCGAACGCGTACTCCGGCGAACCGAAGGCCCCGGAGAGCACCAGGTTCATGTCCAACCGCACCAGCGGCAGCGACCAGGCGCTGGCGATGACCTTCGCCGCCATGCTCTTGCCGCAGCCGCTAACGCCCATGAACAGCACTCCGGAGGGTGGCGGCACGCGCGCATCGGCCCGCTCTCCGGAGAAGAAAGCCCGGCGGGTGAGCACCCACTCCTTGAGATTCTGAAGACCCCCGACGCGATCGATGTCCACCGTCTCCGGGATATACTTCAGGCAGGCCTCGCGCATGAGTGCCGTGGCCTTCTCCTCGCGGATCTCGACCAGTGCGGCCTCGGTACCGAGCTTGCCCTCCTCTGCCATACGCCGCGTCAGGTGTCTGGCCTCATTGAGCATCATGCCCTTCATCGAAGTCGCAGCCTGGATCAGCCAGGGTTCGGCAGGCGCATCCGCGCCCTCCTCCGATGACGCGAGACGCCTGATCTCTGCGAGAATTTCCCGCTCGTCGGGAGCGCCGAGCTCGACCGTGAAGAGTTGCCGCGAAAGCACCTCGGGGATTCGCCACACCGGGCTGGACAGGAAGATGCAGGTCCTGCTGCCGGACAGCGACTCGTACAGGTCGCGCAGGCCCCGGACCACGCCAGGATGGGTCTCGAACAGCAGCGGCAGGTCCTTCAGGAGGTAAAAGGCCTCCTGCGGGTCTGCGAGGATTCCCTGGAGGGCCTGGATCGGATCGTGTGTTGCATTCGCCTCCGCCGATTGACCGGAAAATCCTTGGGTGAGCGTCCAGACGTGCACCGGGCGGCCGTCTGCGAAGCGGGATGCGGACAACTGCTCCAGCATGCGTTCCAGCCGGTCCTCCTCGTAACAACGGACGTAAACCAGCGGCTGGGCTCCGGCGATTGCCTTCCCGATGCGGGTCATGGCGCTATTCAAGGGTCGGGCTCCTGTGATGGGTGGGTTCCCGGGGTGCAGGATCTCTGCTTACGCTCTGTCCCCGGGTCCGGCAGGCTGCTAGCTTGCCATGTTTCTTCTCCCTTTTGGGGCTCTTTCCAGGGGGGGCGGAGGCGTGACTGCCCGACGAAACTCGTGCGCTTGCGGGCGTCTGTTCATGCAGAGGCAAACCACCCGGTGGAGAGACCCCAAGTGCCGTCCGCAGTCCCTGGGCTTGCCAACCGGGCAGCGAATCCCGCACGCTCGGTGACCCATGTCTGACCCTCGAACCCCGTTCAGCAGGCCCCGGCCCATACCAACCCACCTCATCACGGGTTTCCTCGGGGTCGGCAAGACCACCGCCATTCGCCGGTTGCTGGAGCGGCGGCCCAAGGACGAGCGCTGGGCGGTCCTCGTGAACGAATTCGGGGAAGTGGGCGTCGATGCGGAACTGCTGGCCGATGGCGAGGTTGCCGTCCGCCAGGTGGCCGGAGGCTGCTTGTGCTGCGTGGCGAGTCAGGCCTTCACGGTCGGCCTGAACCATATCATTCGCCGGGAGCGCCCCCAGCGCATCCTGATCGAACCGACGGGCCTGGGACACCCGGCGCAGGTCATCGAGACACTGACGGGACCGCTCTACGCATCGATACTGGAGCTTCGCGCCAGCATCACCCTGATGGACGCGCGCCACCTTGCCTCGATCCGACACCGAGCGCACCAGACCTGGCGTGACCAGATCCACTTGGGCGATGTCCTGGTAGCCAACAAGGCGGACCTCTACAGCGACCGGGATCGCGAGGCCTTCTTCGAGTTTGCACGCGCAATGGACCCTCCGAAACTGCGGACCGCGCTGGTGGCACACGGCGACCTCGACCTGGCATGGCTGGAGCTGCCCCTGAGCGCGGCGCGACGAGCCCTCTTCCCCGAAGCGCACGCGTTCCTGACGGCGCATCGGCTGCAAACCTCGGAATCCGTGGATGCCCAACCCCTGGAGACAGACCGCCCAGAGTGGTGGACCGCGGAATCGCGGGGCGAGGGACATTTCGGACGTAGCTGGCGGTTTGGCCCGGCGGTACAATTCGACTCCATTCGCCTGGACGAGGTCCTGCGCCGGCATGCCTGGGACCGGGTCAAGGGCGTCGTGGCCACCCCTACCGGCTGGGTGAGCATCAACCGTGTCGCCGGGGTGGGCGGCCTCGAGCCCCATCCGGGCGCCGCGGAAGGGCGGCTGGAAATCATCCACCACAGGCCGCTGGATGGGGAGGCCATCGATCGCCAGCTACTGGGGGCGCGGCGGCCGATCGATCCCTGAAGGGCACCTCCGGCATTGCCGGAACCCCTGAGGCGGGTTACCTTCGTCGGAGACGATCACGAAAGCGAGTGTTGGATCGGGAGTGGCGTTGCAGCAGTCGGTGAAGAAAATCGAATCGCGCACGGGTGGCCAGCGGATGTCGACGATGATCGAGCGGACGGCCGTCGCCAGTTCCGCGATCTGCAAGCGTTGCAGAAGAAGCTGGCATGATGGTCTGGAGAGTCCACTTTGACGTCACGCCATCCGCGCCCGGCCACCATTGAACAGGATCGGCGCCTCACGAGAGACCCCGGGGACACGGGCAGTCCCCGAGTTAACGGCGCCGCCTCGATGCCCGGCCCACGCACGCGGGTTCCATACCCCCATGGCCGCTTTGAAGCAGCCGTGTCGCGGCTCCTGGGGCGGGTCAAGAACTGGCGTTTCCGCGAGGGCGCGTTGCTGCACCTGCGCGAAACCGTGCCCGGAATCGATCTGCTGAACTGGCTGCAGGTCAACCCCCACGGTGCGCGCTGCTTCTGGCGGGACC
>PUOZ01000045.1 GCA_003553165.1 Thioalkalivibrio sp. | reverse complement strand
GGGAACTCATCCGCCAAGGCAGCGGAAATCACCGTCACCGTCGCACTCGACGGCGTCCCCAAAACGTAATCATCCCCTGCCACCAACAGGAGCTGCCGCGTGCCCACCGGCGCACCGACATCGGCTGTCACCGTGAAACTCGTCGACCGATCGCCTGCGGGAATTACCACCGGCGAGACCGTCAAGCCCGCCAACCCGGTCGTCAGCACCTCCACCGTGATCTCCGCCGGCGCCGCACGATCCAAAGTCACGGCATAGGACGTCGTTCCACCCTGGCTCAGCGAGGTGTTACCACCCACCAGCGTCGCCTCAGGGAACTCGTCCGCCAAAGCCGCGGAAATCACCGTCACTGTCGCACTCGACGGCGTACCCACGGTGTAATCGTCGCCCGCCACCAGCAACAACTGGCGCGCGCCCACGGCCGCACCCGCATCGGCCGTGACCGTGAAACTCGTCGAACGAGCACCCGCCGGAATGGTCGCCGGGGATATTTCCAATCCAGCCGCGCCCGTCGTTTCTACCGTCAGGGTAATGTCACTGGGTGCCGCCCGACTCAGGGCTACCACGTATACCGTGCTGCCACCTTGGCCCAAGGATGTGTCGCCACCAACCAGCGTCGCTGAGAGAGGCAGTGTGGGGTCCTCACCTGGGCCGGGGGTCCCGTCGCGATCGGTGAACGCGGAATTGCCTCCCCCCCCTCCGCAACCAACCAACAAAGATGCAACCAGGGCAAAAAACACCAGTGCTAGAAAACGAAATGGCGCTTGGGGTATACGATGCACGGCGTTTTCTCCCGGGTAGAACGTACCTGTCCTTTGGGTGGGTTGCGTATTGGATTTCATCAGTCGAGCACCCTTGGGGTCACGAAAATCAGCAGTTCCGCCTTATTATTGGCGTTCACGGTGTTTCGGAAGAAATGCTTGAGGAACGGAATGTCGCCGAAGAATGGCACGCTCTGCAATTGCGTCAGGCTGGTGATCTCGTAGACACCACCCAGCACCACGGTCTCACCGTTGGCCACGACCACCTGGGTTTCGACCTCGCGCTTGCTGATCGTGGGGTTGCCCTGGACGGTGCGCTGGAAGTTCACCTCGTTCTTGGTGACCTTGATGTCCATGATCACATTGCCGTTTGGCGTGATCTGGGGGTGACCTCGGTCAGGAGAAGCGCGTCGCGGAACTCGACGTTGGACGTTCCCTGGTCGATCGACAGGAATGGGATCTCCTCGCCCTGCTCGATTCTCGCTGTCTGCCCGTTAGCCGTGATCACGCGCGGGCTGGAGATGACCTCACCCCTTCCCTCTGTCTGCAGGGCGCTGAGTTCAAGATCAAGCAGGATGTTGGGGCGCAGGAGGCTGAAGCCGACGCTGGACCCATCGACCACGGGCAATGCAACGTTCAGGCGGTCACCGAGCGATGGGATACCGATAGCCCCTGAAGCCAGATTGGAGGCGATGCCGCTGGAGCCTTCCAGCGTTCCCGATAGCCCCAGATTACTACGCCCCTGACGGGTACCCCCACTCACGCCGAAGCGCACGCCCAGATCCCTGCGTAAGTTATCATCGGCGATCACAACCCGCGTCTCGATCAGCACCTGCCGCGTTGGTACATCCAGCGTCGCCACCAGCCGTCGGATCGCCTCGATCTGCTCTTGGGTGTCGCGCACGATCAGGGTATTGGTGCGCGGATCGACCGCGACACTCCCGCGATCGGAAAGGAACGAGACGCGCTCTTCACGATCGTCCCGACGGGTCTGGATCAGGTCGCGGATGTTCGTGGCCTGATTGAAGTTGATGGTAATGAACTCGGTGCGAAGGGGCTCGAGTTCCCGACGATCCCGCTCCGCCTCGAGGAGCAGGCGCTCGCGGGCAGCGATCTCCTGACTGGGCGCGACGTACATGACGTTGCCGGTCACGCGCTTGTCCAGGCCGCGGGTGGTGAGGATGATGTCAAGGGCCTGGTCCCAGGGGACGTTGTTCAGGCGCAGGGTGATGTTGCCGGTCACACTGTCGCTGACGACGATGTTCAGGTCGGTGAAGTCGGCCAGCAACTGCAGCACCGAGCGGACCTCGATGTCCTGGAAGTTCAGGGACAGGCGCTCACCGATGTATTCCGCGCGCTCGATACGCTGGGCCTCCAGTTCCGCCTCGGTGAGCGGCGCCAGTTCCAGCACGTAGGTGCGGTCCGTCTGGTAGGACAGAACGTCGTACTGTCCGGTCGCGTTGACGATCATGCGTACGCGATCGTCGCCCTCGCGGACGGTGTCGATGCTGGTGACGGGAGTCGCGAAATCCACGACGTTCAGGCGCCGTTCCAGCTGGCCGTCCATCAGCACGCGCGGGAAAACGAGTTCCACGCGCCCCGCCTGTTCGCGCACATCCACGGTGACACCTGGACGCGAGAGCTCCACGAGCACCCGCCCCTGCCCGTCGACGCCGCGGCGGAAGTCGACATCGGTAATCTCGGGCGGCCGCGCGCTGCGAACGCCAGGCGGTCGCGCCGGCGGCGCCTCGGCAACAGCCGGCCGGGTGGGCTCGGCGAGAGCGGGCCTGGTGGGTTCGGCGTCGGCGACACCGGCACCAACCGTGAGAATCAGATCATTGCCATCCACATGACTGCGGTAGTCGGAACTGCGCGCCAGATTGAGGATTACGCGGGTGCGATCCCCGGCCTCGACCG
>PUOZ01000260.1 GCA_003553165.1 Thioalkalivibrio sp. | reverse complement strand
TCCGAGGGCAGGCCCGCAACCGACAATGCCGCGAGTGCCGCGCTGGGGCCAGGGACGGGGAGCACCAACAGACCCGCCTCCCGGGCCGCCCGGACCAGCCGGAAGCCGGGGTCGGACAGCAGCGGAGTGCCCGCATCGGAGATCAGGGCCAGTTGCTGCCCATCCAGCATCCGCTCCAGCAGGCGAGGCACCCGCGCCTCCTCATTGTGCTCGTGCAGGCTGATCAGCGGCTTGTGCAGCCCGAGGTGGGCCAGCAACCGTCCACTGTGCCGGGTATCCTCGGCGGCGATCAGGTCGGCCTCTGCAAGCACCCGACCGGCCCGGGCACCCAGATCCTCGAGGTTCCCGATCGGGGTCGCCACCACCCAGAGTTTGCCGGTCCGCGTTGACAGCGTCTGATGCTCTTTCAATACTGATCCCCCGTCATCGGCCCAAGAGCCCCCCGTGACTCTAACGCACACCAACATGCCCGCGCGCGGGATCGCAGCCCTCCGGATCCTGGCGCTGGTCTGCATTGGCAGCCTGCTGGCCGCCTGCGCCACCCCCCGCCCGGCCCCGCCACCCGTTGCGGCACCCGCGCCCGATGTAGTCGAGATCACGCCACTCGAGCGCGCGCAGAGCCTCCTGATCGAGGCCGAATACACGCCGGACCCCGAACCCTCGCGACAGGCCATCGATGCAGTGCTCGCCCTGGCAGAACCCGCGCAGGGGCTGCTGCTGCGTGCGGAGCGCCTCTGGTCGCTGCTCCCTGGAGAAGGCCTGGAAAACCTCGCAGACCGCTATCGGGGCGCGCGCCTCGCCATGCTCGCGGACGAACCCGGACTCGCCTACGAACGACTGCCGCCGGTGGACGACGACAGGGACCGGAGCCTCTATTACGACGCACTCGCGCTGCACGCGGAACTGCTCACCGGGCGGAACGCATGGGGGGAGGCCCTGCGGGCTCGGGTGGCGCTGGACCAGGGGCTGTTCGCTGATCCGCGACGGCAGAGCGAGAACCAGGCGGCCATCTGGAACCTGCTGGCGGCACAGCCCCCCGGGCAACTGCAGCGGCTGGAACAGCTGACGGATGACGAGACCCTGCGCGGCTGGAGCGCGCTGTTCCTCGGGTTGCGCGAGGCCGGGGACGATCCCGATGGCTTCGCCCAGGCGGTACGGGATTGGGACCAGGCTCACCCACGACACCCCGCCCAGGCGCTGCTGCCGGAGTTGCGCAATGCCACATTGCGCTTCATCGAACCGCCGCGGCGCATCGCCGTTCTGCTGCCGCTGTCGGGCTCGCTCGGCGATCTGGGCAACGCGATCCTGGAAGGCATCGTCGTGCAGTTCTACCGCGCTCACGGAGCCACGGGATCGTTGCTGGTCTTTGACACCGCAGGCCAGCCCGACCTGGCCGACGCCCACTACCGCAATGCCTTGCAGCAGGGTGCCGACCGGGTCATCGGCCCCCTGGCCCGCGAGTCCGTGGAGCGCGTCGCAACGCTCGATTCGCGGGTTCCAACGCTGGTGCTGAACCGGTCTTCGGCGCCTCTGCGTCCGCCGTTCGCGGCCCTGTCGCTTTCGCCGGAAGACGAGGCCCAGGCTGCCGCCGGCGAGGCGCTGCGCTCGGGCCGGGACCGCGCACTGGTGCTGGTCCCAGAGGGTCCGTTCGGCGAGCGTGTCGCCGGTGCCTTCCGGGATGCCTTCGAGCTGCAGGACGGGCGGGTCACCGCCGAACACCGGTTCCAGGCACGGTCGCCGGATATCAACGCGCAGATCGGTTCCGCGCTTGGCATCGACGCGAGCGAGGCACGCATCCGCCGCGTCGGCCGCCAGGCGGGGCTGGCGCTGGAGGCCGACGCCCAGATCCGCGCCGACATCGACGTGATCTTCGTGGCGGGCCCGGCGCGCGATCTACGGATGGTGGTACCGCATCTGCATTACCACCGTGCGGGACGCCTGCCGATGCTCGCGACCTCGCACGCGTACGAGGGGCGGCCGCAGCCGATGCTCGACAGCGATCTGAGCGGGATCCGATTTCCGGACGCGCCCTGGCTCTACACCGAGCTGAACCCCGAACCGGCACTGCGGGCGGAGCTGGCAGGATCCGAAGGCGAGGATACGGCAGCCCAGCGGCTGCCGCGGTTTGCAGCCCTGGGTGTCGACGCGGTCCGCGTCGCCGCCGACCTGCCGCGCTACCAGCGGGCTCCGCAGCTTCCGGTGCATGGCGTCGCCGGGAACTGGACCCTGCAGCCGTTCACACGCACCTGGATCCGGGATCCCGCCTGGGTCGAATTCCACGCGGGTCTGCCCCGCCCCGCCCGACCGGACCGGGTCCAAGAGCCGGAGGAATGATGGTCCTCCCCACCGATCGTGGCCAGATTGCCGAGCGGGACGCCGAACGCTTCCTCGAGCATCAGGGAGTGCGCATCATCGTGCGCAACTACCGCAGACGCTTTGGCGAGATCGACCTGATCGGCAGGCATGGCGACGTCCTGGTCTTCGTGGAGGTGCGCAAGCGCAGTCACCGGCGGTTTGCCGACGGCGCCGAGAGCATCGATCGGCGCAAGCAGCAACGCCTGCTGCGCACCGCGGAGGCCTACCTGCAGCAGCAGCGCTGGAACGGCCCGGTGCGCTTCGACGTGATCGTGCTCGACGCCCGTGACCGGGTCGAATGGCTGCAGGATGCAATACAGGCGG
>PUOZ01000149.1 GCA_003553165.1 Thioalkalivibrio sp. | reverse complement strand
GCAGGCGAGTCCCGGACGGCCGTTGATCAGCATCGCGCAGCTGCCGCAGATGCCCGCGCGGCAGACGAAGTCGAACTGCAGCGACGGATCCTGGCGGTCGCGGATATCGTTCAGCGCCACGAACAAGGTCATGCTCGGGGCCTCGTCGACCTCGAAGACCTGCAGGTGCGGCTTGCTCGCCGGGTCCTGCGGGTTGTAACGCAGAATGTGGATCTTCAGGCGGCGTGTAACGGCCGCGTCGGCGGAACTGGCCTGCATCTGGGTGCTCATCACAGCCTCTCCGTCAGGCGTTCGTTGCGGCCGCGGTATTTCTCGGGCAGCAGCGATTCGTAGTCCATCAGCGCCTGCTGGCGCGCGAAACGGTCCGCCTCGGGCAGTTCGGCCAGCGTCTTTTCGACCTCGGCCACGCGTGCCTCGGTGTCGGGGTGGTCGACGTGATTGCGGGTGCCGTAGCCGCGGAAGCCGGGCGGCAGTTCCATGTCCGTCACCGGAATCTCCTCGTAGCGGATAGTGGGGAGGTCGTCGGCCTCGTTGTCCCAGGTGGCCAGCGTGCGCTTGAGCCAGTCGCGGTCGTTGCGCTGCGGGTAGTCCTCGCGGAAGTGCGCGCCCCGGCTCTCGGTGCGCAGCAGCGCGCCCTGGGCGACGCACAGCGCGATCTTCAGCATTTTCTGCACCCGGTAGGCGGCCACCAGTTCCGGGTTCGCGCCGGGCGCCTTGGTGCGCACGGTGATGTTGCGGCTGCGCCGCAGCAGCCCCTGCAGCTCCTGCACGGCGGCCTCGAGTTCCTCGCCGGTACGAAAGATGCCGACCTTGTCCATCATCACCGCCTCCATGCTCTCGCGCAGTGCGGTGGCGCTCTCGCCGCCGGTGCCCTCCAGCAGTGCGTCCAGACGCTGCCGCTCGCGCTCCAGGAACTCGCGCACGAGCCCGGTGCCGATGCTCAGCTCGCCACCCTCGGTCTCGCAGTAGTCGGCGATGAACTCGGCCACGATCATGCCCGACACCACGGTCTCGGCGACCGAGTTGCCGCCGAGGCGGTTGAAGCCGTGCAGGTCCCAGCAGGCGGACTCGCCGCAGGAGAACAGGCCCTTCAGGGTCGGGCTCTGGCCGGTGTGGTCGGTGCGGATGCCGCCCATCGAATAGTGCTGCGTAGGCCGGACCGGGATCCACTGCTCCACCGGGTCGATGCCCAGGAAGTATTCGCAGATGTCCTTGACCTCGCGCAGGTTCTTTTCGATGTGCGCACGGCCCAGGCCGGTGATGTCCAGCCAGAGGTGGTCGCCGTAGCGCGACGGCACGCCCTTGCCCTTGCGCATGTGTTCGGTCATGCGCCGCGACACCACGTCGCGCGAGGCGAGTTCCTTTTTCTCCGGCTCGTAATCGGGCATGAACCGGTGGCCGTCGACGTCGCGCAGCACGCCGCCGTCGCCGCGACAGCCTTCGGTGGTGAGGATGCCGGCGGTGATGATGGCCGTCGGGTGGAACTGCACCGCCTCCATGTTGCCGAGCGTCGCAACGCCGGTCTCCAGGGCCAGCGCAATGCCGGTGCCCTCGCAGATGATGGCGTTGGTGGACACCTTGTAGATGCGCCCGTAGCCGCCGGTGGCGATGGTGGTCGCCTTCGCGACATAGGCGGTGAGTTCGCCGGTGATCAGGTCGCGCACGACCGCGCCGTGGCAGCGGCCGCCCTCGTGCAGCAGCGCCAGGGCCTCCTGCCGCTCGAGCACCGGGATGCCGTGGGCGATGGTCTGGTCGCCGAGGGCATAGAGCATGGTGTGGCCGGTGCCGTCGGAGGTGTAGCAGGTGCGCCACTTCTTGGTGCCGCCGAAGTCGCGGGCGGTGATCAGCCCGTGTGCCTCGTCGGCCTCGGAAATCGTGATCTTTTCGGCGTTCACCACCGACTCGCGGCTGCCGCGGGCCACCCGGCTCCAGGGCACGCCCCAGGCCGCGAGTTCGCGGATCGCCTTGGGGGCGGTGTTCACGAACATGCGCACCACGCGCTGGTCGGCGCCCCAGTCGCTGCCGCGTACGGTGTCCTCGAAGTGGATGTCCTCGTTGTCGCCCGCGCCCATCGCGCTGTTGCCGAGGCTGGCCTGCATGCCGCCCTGCGCCGCGACGGAGTGCGAGCGCTTGGCCGGCACCAGGCTCAGCACCAGCACGTCCAGCCCGCGCCGGCGCACACCGACCGCGGTCCGCAGTCCCGCGAGCCCGCCGCCGATCACGAGTACGTCTGTGTACACCACCTTCATGGGGCTTCCTCCGGGATGGCCGTCTGTGGCGGAGACTCCTGCAGCCAGGTGGGCACGTAGCGCTCTCCGTAGTGATCCCGGTGCTCGAGTCCGATCCGGACATAGGTGGCGAGAGAGGCCAGGCCGAGCAGCAGGAAGAAGACGATGAAGCCGCGCATGAGCCATTTCAGGCGCTGGCGGCCCAGCACCGGGTCACGCGCCGGCAGCCAGCCCCACTTGACGCCGACACGGTACGAACCGACAGCCGCATGGACCACGGCGGTGATCAGCAGCAGCAGGTACAGCGGCCACATCCACTCGCTGACCACCCGGTCCGACGAGGCATAGGGGCCGATGTTGGCGGGCTGCGACATCATGCCGTACAGGTGCACCGAGGCGAGGAAGAACAGCGCGAAGCCGGTGTAGACCTGGACCCACCAGAGGCTGGTGTCCTCGTGGCGCATGACCTTGCGGTG
>PUOZ01000021.1 GCA_003553165.1 Thioalkalivibrio sp. | reverse complement strand
GGCGCCACGTCCGGACATGCCGAAGTCCATGTCGCTGAACATATCGCCCATGCCGAACATATCGCCCATTCCACGGCCGTAGCCGGGGTGGCCGTAGCCAGGACCGCCGTAGCCAGGACCGCCGTAGCCAGGACCACCCCAACCCGAACCCGGACCACCCCAGCCCGGGCCGCCCCACTGGGCAGATGCAAGCATCGGAGCAGCGGAGAGGGCAGCGACGGACGCGGCCAGAACGATTGACTTAACAAACTTACTCATGAAAAACCTCCAATGGAGTTTTATGCCCTCTTGTCAATGGTACGCCGGCCCAGAGGGCCACCAGCCAGCGCACTTTCTTGTCCCTAGAATGGCATGCCGTACATCGGGACAGTTCCAAGTGAAGAACCGTACAGGGGCGACAGGAGGCCCGGTGTCAAGAGACCCGTACCCGGAAAGAGCATACCACTACCCGGATAAGCGCCATAAGGAGACAGACCTGGATAACCCATGCCCGGAACCCCGAAAACGCTCGGGGACCACGGACTTCCGAAGGTAGGGTCCTGGATGCCGTGACCGCGACCATCCGGGACTCCCAGAAACCCGGTGGAGGGATACTGGAGATACCCGGAAAAACCTGGTTGCAGGGGTTCCCCGACACGCGGATCCCTCCGGCGACGATCGTTGACGGGATCGTAGTCGCGAGGGGCGAAGCGCCCATCCGCATTGGGCCGCATTCCCGGCGCAGGAGCGCGCTGCTCCGGCGTTGCCCAGGGATTGCCCCGATCCCGTGCCTCGAGACCCCCCGCGAGGAACAGACCAGCCGCCAAGCCAAGCACAAGTAGCCAGACCCACGTTGGCCGGAGATTCCACACGGTTCGCAATCGATTCATCGCCCAGGGCCGCCCTCCGGCTCATGGGCGCGCCGTTGCAGGCTGCCCATGGCCGTTGAGAGTTCCTCTTTACTCAGCCGAACCCTGCTCACCACGGGGAGCTCCGCGGCGCTCTTCCATCATCTGCTGAATGGCCTCGCGCTGGCTCTCCATTTCCGCGATAAAGGCCTCACGACCCGCTTCCATCGCCTTCTCACGGGCCGCGCGCATTTCTTCCATCTGCTGCATCTGTTTCTCGCGCTCGGCCATCATCTCCTTCATGCGCTCCTCGCGCTCGGCCATGGCCTGCCTCATCTCCTCGGGCAAGTTCGCCATGTAGGCCTCGCGCGCGGCCGTCATGGCCGCCTCGCGTGCCTCGCGCATGGCCTCCATCTGCTCCATGTGCGCTTCGCGCTCAGCCTGCATCGCCTTCATGCGCTCTTCACGCTCGGCCTGCATGGCCTGCATGCGCTCTTCGCGCTCCGCCATCATGGCCTTCATCTGCTCTTCGCGCTCGGCCATCATGGCCTTCATGTCCTCGGGCATCTCGCCGTCGTGGCCCTCACGAACCCATGGCGGCGGCTCAAAGCCCGGGCGCTGAGGCATGCCGAAGGCCGGCGGCCCAGACCAGCGCTGAGCCGGGCCGTAACCGCGGTCGGGGCGGCCATACCCGTAGCCCATCGGAGCCTGCGCGATATCGGGGACACCATAGCCCTGACCAAATGGGCGCTCACCTGCCTGTACAGTACCGGCCAGCGCCAGGGTGGTTGCCACAGCCAAAGCCGTCAGCGAGAACTTACCGACACGTTTGGTCATTTCATGCTTCATAAACACATCTCCTTGCTTTTAAGAGTCGTCGTGGATGGATTCACTTTAAACGGATGCCGCGCCGTCGACGGGCGTTACCTGTCGACCCACCGGATTTCTCGGCGCGGCCGGACCCGGCATCCGAGGCCTGCTCGTCGGTAGCCCCGGCCTTCGCTGTCGCGACCTTTGACGGAAGAGAAGAATCCCCCCCTTCTTCGCTCGCCGCCTTTTTGGGTTTTGCTTTTTTCCGCTCCTGCGCAACCGCGGCATCCTTACGCGCGGCAGCCGGGGCCTCGCCCGCGTCTCCAGTGTGCGCAGGAGCGTCGGTCGCCCTGCCTGGTTGCACAGCGGCCGAACCCGCGGGTTCATGCACCGTGCGCCCGGCCGCCGCCTTCGCGGGTGCCTTGCCCTCCGCGGACGCCTCGGGGAACCCGCCGCTGCGTCCCGAATCCGGGTGCGGACGGGTCTCAGGGCGTGTGGGTTCCGGTTCCGATGGCGCTGAAACACCCTGCCCGCCGGAAGGCGGTGCGGCGTCCGGGCCCGACGGCCCGCCGCCGCCCGCACTGGGCGACCCGGTACCGGGACCGCCGCCCGCACCCGGTCCAGACGGCCCATCATCCGGGCCGCCTCCGACCAGCCGGAGGATCAGCCGGGCGACGGCGCGCAGGAATTGCATCACCCCCTCGACGAAGCTGGTTCCCAGAGACTTCAGGTAAAGCAGTACCAGCCCGATGCCCTTGGTGACCGGTCCACCCGAAGGATCGGTCATCTTGCGCGGTGCGGCGGAGGCACTGCCCCCGGACGGACCGGATCCGTCGTCGGGTCCCATCGCCGCCAGCGTGCCGTCTCCACCCGGACCGTCTCCCCCATGGTGATCCAGGGACTCGAAGGTCTTGCGGGCACTGATGCAACCCAGCGGGATGACCAGCAAGGTCAGCAGAGTGGCCACGATCGTCCCGAACATCAGCGAAACCGCCATGCCCTGGAAGATCGGGTCGAACAGGATGACGCTCGAGCCCGCAAGCAGCGCGAAGGCGGTGATCACGATGGGTC
>PUOZ01000086.1 GCA_003553165.1 Thioalkalivibrio sp. | reverse complement strand
TGCCCTGAGTCCGGCTGTCTAACAGGACTGCGCTGCCGCCCCCGCACACCGCGCTATAGCACCTGTAACCCGTCCAGCCACGAGTACAACGTGCCGTTTCCCGGGACAGTAAATTCAAGACTCTATCCGAGGAATCTAGACGCTCGTGTGTCGGGCGTCAACGCGGGGCTGGGGGGGGTGGCGGAGAAGGAGGGATTCGAACCCTCGAGAGGCTCGCGCCTCTGCCGGTTTTCAAGACCGGTGCATTCAACCGCTCTGCCACTTCTCCGAACCCCGCATTCTCCCGGAACCCGTACCCACCTGACAACTCGTCGGCTTCGATCCGCGCCCGGACGGGCGCGTGAGAAGGAGGGATGGATTCGGGCTGCGCCCTCACCCTACGGGCGCCGCCTGCGGCGACGCGGCCGCGGGGTTGGGTTTGCAGCGTCCTCAGGCATAGACCTTCGTCTATTCTCCGCATTGCCCTTTTTCATTGGTTCTGTGGGCACCGTTAGCCATATCCTTGCTTCGCAATCCATTGACCAGGGCATATACTGGCCAATGCTATGAGGTGTGGGCATCGGACGCGGGCTGGCCTTCGACATCGCGCGCGTGGTAACGGAAGCGGGATGCCCGGCCCCTCTTCAGTGCCCGACCGTCTCCTGGACGAAATCAAGGTTCCTGAATGAATCCGCTCCTGCTCCGGCTCTTCCCGTTCATGCGTTGGCAGCGCCCGAACCGGGACATCCTGAAGGCTGACCTGTCTGCCGGGCTCGCGGTGGCCCTGGTCCTCGTGCCCCAGTCCATGGCCTACGCGGCGCTGGCCGGCCTGCCCCCGGTGTATGGGCTGTATGCCTCGCTGCTACCGGTGATCGTCGCTGCCCTGTGGGGTTCTTCCAACCACCTCGCGACTGGACCGGTGGCGGTGGTATCCCTGCTCACGGCCACGGCGCTGATCCCACTCGCAAGTCCCGGTTCCGGCGAGTTCATCGCGCTGGCGATCGTACTGGCCTTTCTCGTAGGCATCATCCAGCTGTCGATGGGCTTGTTACGCATGGGGGCCCTGGTCAGCTTCATCTCCCACCCGGTGATCGTGGGCTTCACCAACGCCGCGGCCCTGATCATCGGTCTGTCGCAGCTGAACAAGCTCCTTGGAGTTCCGATCGACACCAGCGGGCACTTCATGGTCGGCCTCTGGGGCGTCCTGACCGAGTTGACCCGCCTCCACTGGGGCACATTGGCTTTCGGTGTGGGCGCCATCCTGATCATGGTCGGTATGAAACGCTTTACCCCCAAGATCCCCGGCGTCTTGGCCGCCGTGGTCATCGCAACGGCCCTGAGTTGGGCCGTGGGCTTCGAGCGCAAGGCCGAGATCGACCTCGCGCAGATCGCCCCTCCCGAGGTCGCCGGACAACTCGCCACCTGGGCCGAACTGAAGGCACGTGCCAGTGATCTCGACGGCCAGATCCGCGAACGCGAGGCACGCGCCGACCTGGCCGAGCCCGCCGAAGCCGCGGGCTTGCGCTATGAGACGGAACTGCTGCGCATCGAGGCCGAGCAGGTCGAGACGGAGACCAAGGCATTGCAGCGACAACTGCGCGATGTCCGCTTCCGGCTGCTTGCCGACGATGGCGATGCGCCGTTGCGCTATGTGGCCGAAGATGCCCTGGAACCGGGCCAGACGACGGAGGGTCCCGCCTGGCGCGTTGACGGCATCGACGACGCAACGGTGAAGCTGAACGCAGGCGGCAAGGTGGTTGGGAGCATACCCGCCGGACTGCCGTCGCTGGCGATGCCCGATCTCAGCCTGACCACCGTTGCCGCACTGTTCACCGCGGCGTTCGTGATTGCCCTGGTGGGTTTCACCGAGGCCATTGCCATTGCCCGTGCCATCGCCGGGCGAACCGGGCAGCGCCTGAACCCGAACCAGGAACTGATCGGCCAGGGCCTGGGGAATCTCGCAGGCAGTCTGTCTCAGGCCTACCCGGTGAGCGGATCCTTTTCACGCTCCGCGGTGAACCTGAACAGCGGCGGGCGCACGGGCCTCTCCTCCGTTTTCACCGCGCTGCTGATCCTGCTCGTACTGCTGTTCCTGACACCGCTGTTCTACCACCTGCCGGAGGCCGTTCTGGCGGCCATCATCATCATGGCGGTGATTGGGCTGGTCAATTTCAAGGCCATACACCACGCCTGGCTGGCCAGTCGCCACGACGGCATCGCGGCCATCGTCACCTTCGTCGCCACCCTGGCGGTAGCCCCCAACCTGGACATCGGCATCCTGATCGGCGTCGGCCTGGCGGTGGGCCTGTTTCTGTATCGCACCATGCGTCCGCGCGTCTCGGAACTGGCTCGCTACTCGGACGGTACCCTGCGCGAGGCCCAGCGCTACGGCTTGAAGGCCAGCGAGGAGATCGGCCTGCTGCGCTTCGATCGTTCGCTGTACTTCGCCAACGTCCCCTATTTTGAGGACGCGGTGCTGGAACTGGCGGCGCGGCACCCAAATGCCAGGTACCTGATCGTGGTCACCAAGGGCATCAACGAGATCGATGCCTCGGGGGAGGAAGTGATCCATTCCCTGGTCGACCGCCTGAAGGCACGCGGCGTAACCCTTATCTTCGCAGGGCTCAAGGCACAGGTACTGGAAGTGATGGAACGCACCGGCCTGGACGAGGTGATCGGCAAGGAAAACATCTTCCGCTCCACCGATGCCTCGGTGGCCGCGGTCCAGGCACGCGT
>PUOZ01000217.1 GCA_003553165.1 Thioalkalivibrio sp. | reverse complement strand
TGCCGGCTCGATCCTGTTTGGCCTTGCAGAGAGTCTTGCTGCTGCGAGCACGGGCCGCTTCCTGGTCGGTCTGGGCGTGTCGGTGGTGTTCGTGGGCCTGATGAAGAGCAATACCGTGTGGTTCAGCGAGCGGCGCTACGGCACGGTCAGCGGCCTGACCCTGCTGCTCGGAAACCTGGGGGCCATCGCGGCCACCGGACCCCTGGCCATGCTGCTGCTGCAGGTGGACTGGCGCACGCTGTTCGTCGCGCTGGGGCTCGTCGCGATGGGCCTCGGGCTGCTGTCCTGGTGGCTGGTGCGCGACCGGCCCGAGCAGTTCGGTTTTCCCTCGGTGCGCGAGATGGAGGGGCAGCCCGCCCACGCCCCCCGCAGCCGGCACTGGATTCATGACCTGCGCGCGGTGCTGGCCAACCGGCGCCTCTGGCCCGGCTTCGTCTACGACTTCGGCATCACGGGCAGCCTCTTCGGCATGCTCGGGTTGTGGGCCGTGCCGATGCTGCGTGACGTGCATGGCCTCAGCCGGGGCGAGGCCTCGCTTTACACGACCGTGGCTACCGTGGCCTTTGCCGTGTCGTGCCTCGTGGCCGGAAGCTTGTCCGATCGGCTGCAGCAGCGGCGCTCGGTGCTTCGGGCAGGGGCGCTGGTCTACCTGCTGGTCTGCCTTGGGCTGTTGTTCCTGCCCTGGGGGCCGGGACCCGGTGCCCTGATGCTGTTCGGCCTGCTGGGGCTCGGGGGCGGGTCTTTCGTCGTCGCCTATGCCCACGCGAAGGAGGTCACCGCGCCGGCGTTCTCGGGGATGGCCATTGCATTGGTGAACACCGGGCTGTTCCTCGGCACGGCCCTGTTCCAGCCGATGTTCGGCTGGGCCATGGACACCGGCTGGGATGGCCATCTCGCGGACGGTGTGCCCGTGTATGCATTGGAGGATTATCGGCGCGGGCTCTGGTTGCTGGTTGCGTTCGCAGCCATTGCCGTGTTGGCCTCCCGCTACCTCGTCGAGACGAACGGCCGCAACGTCAGCCTGCATCCTGATGCCTTGCCTTGAATCCCTGCGGGGGGATCCGTCATTCTTAGGTCGAGCGCATGTCGGTCGTGGCCCACGTGGAATGAAGGGGGTCCGCCTTCGCTGACATGTCGATGCATACGGCCGCTGCCGGCCTTCAGGAGCCCCACGATGAGCAAGGTAAGTAACAGCGTTACCGGGTTCGCTCAGAACGGGGAGCGGGAAGGCGAACGTCAAGATTCCGGGCGAAGCGAAGCTCAGAGCGACGATCGTTTCCGCACGACCTTCGAACGGGCGGCGGTGGGCATCGCCCACGTGGCTACCGACGGTCGCTGGTTGCGGGTAAACCAGAAGTTGTGTGACATCGTCGGCTATTCTCACGACGAACTGATGACCCGCAGTTTCCAGGACATCACCCACCCCGACGATCTGGATTCCGACCTGGAACAGATGCGGGCATTGCTTGCGGGCGAGATCGAACAGTACAGCATGGAGAAGCGCTACCTGCGCAAGGACGGCAGCCCCATCTGGATCAATCTCACCGGTACGCTGGTGCGGGACGAGGCGGGTGCGCCAGACTATTTCATCGCCGTGGTCGAGGACATCGCGCGCCGCAAGGCAGCCGAGGCCGAAATCCTGCGTCTCAATTCCGACCTGGAGGAGCAGGTGCGGGAACGGACGGCGCAGCTGTTGCAGTTGCAGAAAATGGAGGCCATCGGTCAGCTCACCGCCGGAGTTGCCCATGATTTCAACAACGTTCTCCAGGGACTCGGGAACTGTCTGTTCGTCATCGATCCCTATGTGCCCGAGGGTGCTCCACGGAACCTGTTGCATGCAGCGCAGCAATCCATCGGCCAAGGTGCAAGGCTGACGCAGGCGCTGCTCGCCTTCGCGCGTCGCCAGGCGCTCGTGCCCGAGTCGATCGACCTGGGATATCTGTTCGACGAAATCGGACCGCTTCTGGAGAGGAGCCTGGGCGGTCAGATCCACATCGAGGTCGATGTGCCGCCGACCGTACCTCCGGCCCTGGTCGATCGTGCCCAGCTGGAGTCCGCGATCGTCAATCTGGTGATCAATGCTCGTGATGCGATGTCCTCCAGCGGCACGCTCACCGTGCGCGCCGCTGCTGTGCGCGTGGGCGATGGTGAGCGCGGCCTGCCACCGGAGCTTGCGGTAGGCGAGTACGTGACCATCAGTGTTGCGGACACCGGCAGCGGCATGGACGAGGCGACACTGGCCCGGGTGTTCGAGCCTTTTTTCACCACGAAGGCATTCGGTCACGGGTCGGGGCTCGGCCTTGCCATCGTGCACGGCATGGCGGTGCAGTCGGGGGGCGCAGTCTCCGTGAGGAGTGCGCCAGACCAGGGAACCACCGTAACGCTGTATCTGCCCCGCGCCGGGCCCGTCGCTGCGGAGGAGGCTCCACCGATTGTCGCCATGAAGCCGGGCGTGGGCAGGACGGTCCTGATCGTCGATGATAACGACCTGGTGCGAAGGGCCATGGAGATGACGCTGCAGGGACTGGGTCACCGCCTGTTGGCCGCGCCCGATGGTGCAGCCGCCCTGGAAATCCTGAGTGGACTCGAGGACGTCGACGGGCTGATCACCGACTACGCCATGGAGGGCATGAACGGGGTCGAGTTGATCCAGAAGGCCCGCAGCCTGAGGCCCCATCTGCCCGCCATGCTGATGACCGGTTACGCGGACCTGACG
>PUOZ01000230.1 GCA_003553165.1 Thioalkalivibrio sp. | reverse complement strand
GAGCGCTTTCCGGATCATGGCTTCTATGGGGAGGAGACCGGGCAGTCGGACATCGACGCGGATTACGTCTGGCTGATCGACCCCATCGACGGCACCAAGAGTTTCGTGCGTCGCTACCCCCTTTTTTCCAGCCAGATCGCCCTGATGCACCGGGGCGATCTCGTGCTCGGCGTCTCGAATGCGCCGCTTTTCGGCCAAAGGGCCTGGGCAGAGAAGGGGCAGGGGGCGTTTCTGAACGGCCGGCGTATCCACGTGGCGCAGACGACCACCCTGGAGGAGGCCACGCTATCGACGGGCAACCTCAAGACCCTGGCGCTGAGCCCCTGTTGGGCGGATCTGGGCGCCCTGGTGGCGCGGGTGAATCGTGTGCGCGGTTACGGCGACTTCTATCATTACCACTTGCTGGCCAGTGGCAGCATCGACCTGGTGCTGGAATCGGATGTCAACATTCTCGACATCGCTGCCCTCGCGGTGATCGTGCGCGAGGCGGGTGGAGTGTTCACGGACCTTTCCGGCAATGCATTGAACCTTGGTACCCGTGACGTGCTGGCGGCGGCCACCCCGGAGCTGCATCAGTCGGCCCGTGCCGGTCTCCCCTGGGCGGGTGGCCCCTGACCGGGTGGCCCCTGACCGGGTGGCCCCTGACCGGATATCGCTTCAGCGGGCGGGCGGAGCGTTTACCGTATGGCGCACAGGCCATTGGGCTGCCGCTAGGCCACGCGGGCGTACGGATCAAATCAGTTCGTGGGTGCGCAGCTTCTTGCGCAGGGTGGCGCGATTCAGCCCGAGCAGGCTCGCTGCCCGTGTCTGGTTGCCGCCACAATGTTCCAGCACGCAGGCCAGTAACGGACGTTCGACCTCGGATATGACCATGGCGTAGATGTCGCCGGGATCCTCGCCGTTGAGCTTTGCGAAGTAGTCATCCATCGCGGTCCTGACGTATTCCGCGAGTCGGCAAGGAGTGACCATCGACTCCGGTGGGCCACTTCCGCTGTGGTCGTGAACAGCATGCATCGAGGAGTTCATGCGGCATCTCCCCCCTGGGATCGCTTGGATTCTTGTTGGGGTCTCGCCCCGGCTTCATCTGCGATGCTGCGGACTCCCCAAACAGCGCTGCAAGCGCCGCCAATTGTCCGCGGGCATCGGTGATGGCCAGGAACGGTCTCCGGTCCACATCGGGCCGGTTGTGCTCAAGATACCAGCCTATGTGTTTGCGTGCGATACGCAGGCCCCGCTCGGAGCCGTATTGCTCGTGCACGGCAGTGACATGTGCACGGATCAAACGGCCCAGGTCAGCGCCCACAGGCGCAGGCGGGATCGGCAGATCGCTGAGTCCGGCCCGGATCTGCCCTGGCAGCCACGGCCGGCCCTGCGCCGCACGGCCCACCATTACGCCGGCTGCTCCGGTACGCTGGATTACGGCCCTGGCGTCCTCCGGCGAGGCGATGTCGCCATTGGCAAGGACCGGGATGCGGACCGCATCGACCACGCGGGCGATCCCGTCGAGGTCGACCTGACCCCGGTAGCCGCAGGCCCGGGTGCGACCATGCACGCTGATCATCGCGACCCCCGCAGTCTCGGCGATCACTGCAATGCGATCCGCGTTGATGTGCTCGCGGTCGATGCCCAGGCGCATCTTCAAGGTGACGGGTACCCGGACTGCGGCCGTCAGCGCGAGCAGGAGCCGTTCCACCAGGGCCTCGTCCGCAAGCAGCGCAGAGCCCGCTGCGTTGTTGCAGACCTTTTTCGCCGGGCAGCCCAGGTTCAGATCAATGATGTCGGCGCCTCTCGACACGTTAGCGCGCGCCGCCAGGGCGAGCGCATCCGGTTGGTTGCCCAGCAGTTGCACGATCCTCGGGCCTGCTTCGCCATGATGATCGAGACGGTTGCGGCTCTTGGCGGTATGCCAGAGCCGGGTGTCCGAGGTCAGCATCTCGGAGACCGCTGCGCTGGCGCCCAGGCTTCGGCACAGACTTCGGAACGGTCGGTCGCTGATTCCCGCCATGGGCGCCAGGAACACGATCGGGCCTGGCAGATCGTGGCTGCCAAGGATCATCGTGGCGAACTCGAGCACATCACAGCGCCCAGACCGATACGCCCTCGATCGGTCGATCGGGCGCGAGGATCACCAGGCGCAGGCGCCGTACCTCGCCTGCTTCGAGTGTTCGGGTCGATCCTGGCGCTCCATCGTAAGGGCCGAGGTATTCTCGGGGATGCCAGCGCGCCTGACCGAGGACTCGACCAAATCGATCGGATAGCGCAATCTCCAGCAGGGGCCAGGGTTGCGGTCGTTGCAGATCATTCGTGATTTCCATCTCAAGCCGCAGCCGTCCGTCCATAGGCTGTTCCAGTCGGAGCGCGTCGATGCGGATTGCACCGGGGACGCGGGGTTCCGCTCCGGGGCAGGGCAGATGCCGGCACAGGGCGTCGCTGAGCGCGACCAGTTCCGGCTGGTCGACGATCCGGGCACGATCATGCACCAGGAACTGTGCGCCCAGAGAAGCGATCAGTGCGACGCCCACGAGCAGGCCCATCAGGCGCCGGGGCCACTCGCGGGGCTCCCGCGCAATGCGAGTGGCCGGTGCTTCCATGCCCGCAGCCTGAGCAGGGATTTCGCGCGGCAGGCGGATGGGCTTCCGATCCGGATCGCCGAGCCGCGATTCGGGGGAGGCGACGGTCGCTGCCTGCGGCTGCCCGACGAACTCGATTTCCAGTGCCGGAAAGAACGCGAAGACCCGACCGCAGGCGGGGCAGCAGGCGCTACCGGGGGCGCGACCAAGCTGGTAGCGGACGGCTTGGCCTGCGCCGCAATGCGGGCATCGGATGATCATGGCCGCAAGGCCCTTCCTGGCAGTTCGGTACCGTATCGTAGCGCCAGGCACGCCGCCGCCGCGCTGGGGAAGTCTGCGGCAGGCCCACTGTTTCCGTTCTTGCCCGCCTTGCGCAGGCGCGCCGCGGGCGCCGAGTTTTTCGCAGGGCCCACTAGTGCCGCCGTCCGTCGAGAAGAACCCAGCCTTCGCGCTCCGCCGCGATGCGGATGTCGAAGTCATCCTGATAGGCGGCCATGACCGTGGCGGCCTGCCAATCCAGCAGTCCGGCCAGCAGCAGTCGTGCGCCAGGCCTGGCGCTGCGTGCCAGGGTCGGCGCCAGCGTGACCAGAGGGCCTGCGAGGATGTTCGCCAGGATCAGGTCGAACGATTTTTCGGGCGGTTCGACGTCGGGTAGAGTCGTCTCGAGCCGGTTGCTGTGGATTCCGTTGCGTTCCGCGTTGGTCTGGGTTGCCTGCAGTGCCTGCGGGTCGATATCCACGCCCAGCGCCGATGCCGCACCCAGCTTCAGGGCTGCGATCGCGAGGATCCCGGAACCGCAGCCGAAGTCGAGTACCCGCTGTTCCCGCGGCGGGGTCTCCGCGAGGGCGGCCAGGCACATGGCCGTGGTTGGATGGGTTCCGGTCCCGAATGCCAGTCCCGGGTCCAGATGGACGAATACGCCTTCCTCGACCTCCGGCAGGGTCTCCCAGGAGGGCACAACCCACAGCTTGCCGCCGCAGTGAATCCGGGTCAGCCCGGCGAGCCCGGCACGGACCCAGTCCTGATCGGCGATCGCCGATATCCGCGCAACGGCTTCCGCGCCGCCCGCTGTCTTGAGTGCCGCGGCGGCAATCTGAGCAAGCAGGCCGTCCGCAAAGATGGCCTTGAGTCGGATGGTTGACCAGAGCGGGTGAGTCCCGGGGGGTGGCTCGAACAGCGGCTCGTCGCCAGCGTCGAACAGTTCGACGCTGACAGCGCCAAGGGCGAACAGTCGTTGCTCGAATGCTTCCACCTGCCCAGCCTGGATCTCGAGTTCCAGTTCGGTCAGGCTCACGGGTTGGTCTTCAGCTTTTTTTCCAGGTAATGGATATTCGTGCCGCCTTTCTGGAAATTCGTGTCGTTCATCAGATCAATGTGTAGCGGGATGTTCGTCTTGATGCCGTCGATCACGATTTCTCCCAGCGCGCCGCGTATCCGCGCAATCGCGATGTCCCGCGTCGGTCCGTGGGCAATCAGCTTGGCGACCATGGAATCGTAGTACTGGGGCACCGTGTAGCCATTGTAGAGGTGGGTATCCACGCGGATTCCAGGGCCGCCGGGGGCATGATACTGGGTGACTGTTCCCGGGCTGGGGAAGAATTTGACCGGATCTTCAGCGTTGATACGGCATTCGATCGCATGACCGTTGATCCGGATGTCTTCCTGAGAGATCGAGAGATGCTCGCCGGCAGCAATGTTGATCTGCTCGCGCACCAGGTCGATCCCGGTGATCGCCTCCGTGATGGGATGTTCAACCTGGATCCGGGTGTTCATTTCCATGAAAAAGAACTCGTCGTTCTCGAACAGGAACTCGAAAGTGCCGGCGCCGCGGTAACCGATCTCGCGACAGGCCCGGTTCAGGCGTTGAATCATCTCTTCCCGCATGGCCGGGGTGATGCCCAGCGCCGGCGCTTCCTCGATCACCTTCTGGTGGCGCCGTTGCATCGAACAGTCGCGTTCCCCCAGGCAAACGGCATTGCCGTGGCTATCCGCAAGCACTTGGAATTCCACGTGGCGCGGATGTTCCAGGTACTTCTCCATGTACAGGGCGTCGTTGGCGAAGAACTGCTTGGCCTCATTCCGGGTGATCGCGATGGAATTCAGCAGGGATCCCTCGGTGTGCACGACCCGCATGCCACGGCCGCCCCCGCCGCCCGCCGCCTTGATGATCACCGGATAACCGATCTCGGCTGCCAGGCGCATGTTCTCTTCGGGATCGTCACCGAGCGCTCCGCCGGAACCCGGTACGCAGGGGACGCCGGCGGCGATCATGGCCTTCTTTGCCGAGACCTTGTCGCCCATCAACCGAATGGTTTCCGGGCGCGGACCGATGAAGGCAAAACCGCTGGATTCCACGCGCTCGGCAAAATCCGCGTTTTCGGAGAGAAAGCCGTAGCCAGGGTGGATTGCGCCGGAATCGGTGACCTCGGCGGCCGATATGATTGCGGGAACGTTCAGGTAGCTTTCGGTGGATGATGCGGGGCCGATGCAGACGGACTCGTCTGCCAGGCGCACGTGCTTGAGGTCACGGTCCGCCTCGGAATGCACCGCTACCGTGGCGATGCCCATCTCCCGGCAGGCGCGAAGAATCCGGAGCGCGATCTCGCCCCGGTTGGCGATCAGGATCTTTTCCAGCATGAGAAGCCTCGCGTAGCCGGCCCGTTATTCGATGATGAACAGGGGTTGGCCGTATTCTACCGGATGGCCGTTTTCCCCCAGCGCTTCGCGAACGGTGCCGGCCTTGTCGGCCTCGATCGGGTTCAGCATCTTCATGGCTTCGATGATGCACAGCGTATCGCCCACTTCGACGGTGGAGCCGACCTCCACGAAAGATCTTGCGCCGGGGCTGGGGGACCGATAGAAGGTGCCGACCATCGGCGCGGTGACCCGGTGCCCTGGCGATTCCTGCACAACGGTCTCGGCAGGCGCCGTGGCAGCCGCTACGGGTGCTGCCGGCGGTGGGGCGGCGGGCATCTGCATCGGTGGCGCAAAATAGCCCTGGGGTCCGGACGCCGCTCGGGTGATGCGGACCGATTCCTCGCCCTCGTGAATCTCGATCTCGTTGATCCCGCTCTCTTCCAGCAGTTCGATCAATTTCTTGACCTTGCGAATGTCCATGGTGAACTAGGGCTCCTCGATAGCTGCGATGGCGGCGTCCAGCGCCAGCCGATAGCCCGTTGTGCCAAGGCCGGCGATCGTTCCCGAGGCGATGTCCGCCAGGTAGGAATGGTGCCGAAAGGTCTCGCGGGCATGGATGTTGGTGATGTGGATCTCGATGAACGGAATGGCCGTCGCCAGCAGCGCATCGCGCAGGCTGACGCTGGTGTGGGTCAGTCCGCCCGGATTGATCAATATCCGGGACACCTGTTCTGCGACTGCGGCATGGACGCGGTCGATCAGCGCACCCTCGTGGTTGCTCTGGAAGCAGGCGAGTCGGTGTCCGGCGCGGGCTGCCCTGGTGGAAAGGTCGGCCTCGAGCTGGGCCAGCGTCGTGGCGCCGTATCGCGCCGGTTCACGGCTCCCGAGAAGGTTCAGGTTGGGGCCGTTCAGCAGCAGGAGTTGAGCCATGGGCGGGGGGGTATCGGTTCCGATCCGGTCATGAATCTGCGGGAAACGTGCAACAATCGCCCGCTTCCGATGAGCGGATTCTGCCGCAGCCGGGTGACTCTGTCCAGCGGGCGGGCGGCGTTTTGCGACGCCGTCGGGTCGTGCCCGAAGGCTGGCATTCACCAGGGAACCATGGGTTGCGGTGCGGGTTTGCGCCCGCACCATGGTACCTCCCCCCGCACGCCTTACCTGATGGGTGACGAGGCTCAGCCCGGGAGGTAGCGTTGCAGCCAGTTGTCGAGGTCAGTCTCTGTGACCTCGCCGCGGTGGGTTTCCCGGACGAGGCCATCACGATCGATGATGACCGTGTAGGGCAGCGCGCCGATGCGGTTACCGTATTCGCGGCCCACCGCGATGGCGTCGTCCTGGCCGATCAGGATCGGGAACTCGATGCCAAAGCTGTTGATGAACGCTTTTGTCTCCGCGAGCTCGTCCACCGCGACGGCGACGATCGTGAATCCCTGATCCGCAAACTGCTCGTAGCGCTCCTGGAACATCGGCATCTCCTTCTTGCAGGGCGGACACCAGGTCGCCCAGAAATTCAGGAGCACCAGGTCGCCGTCCCACTCGCTGAGCTGTCGCGCTTCGCCGTTCAGGTCCGGCAGCGCGAAGTCGATGCGCCGGATCGGCTCCGGGCCTGCCGCTACCGTCTCCGCTGTTCCTGCGTCGTTCTCGCCCGTGCCCGCCCCCTCGTCGGCAGCGCCGCAGGCGCCCAGGGTGAAGACGGCGATGCCTGCGAACAGAGCGGCCAGGGGGGCGCGGCGCAGGCAACCGATCATGGCCGGACTCCGATGCTCTGCTCGACGTGGGCGAGGAACCGCTCGGCGTTCATGTAGCCCACTGCACGATAGTTGCGCAGTTCCCTGCCGTCCTCATCGTAGAAAATCATGGCCGGCGGGCCGAACAGGTTGAAGGCGCGCATCAGATCACGATGTTCCGAGGTGTTGGCCGTCACGTCCGCCTTGAGCAGATGCACCTGGCTCATGGCCTGGATCACGCGCGGATCCTGGAAGGTCGTGCGTTCCAGCCGCACGCAGTCCACGCACCAGTCCGCATAGAAGTCCAGGAAGACCGGTTCGTTGCGCTGCTGTGCCGCCGCCACCTCGCGTTCCACGTCGGCAATGCTGTCGACGTTCGTGAACTCCATCTGCGTCGCGCGCTGCACGCCGTCGGCGCCGACGACCATGGTCGCCGGTGTGCTCAGACCGGCCAGGGGCCGGAACATGTCCTTGCCCCCGGTGGCCGCACCAATCATCAGGATGACCCCGTAGACCAGCAGCACCAGCCCGACACCCTTCCAGAGTGTGCGCCAGCCCGAGGCGCTGTCGGGCACCGACTGCAGCGCACCCATGTAGATGGCGGTCACGATGAACAGGCTGGACCAGAGGAACAGCGCGACCTCGCCGGGGATCACCCGCTCCAGCAGCCAGACGCCCATCGCCAGCAGGCCGACACCGAACACGGCCTTGACCGCATCCATCCACGGTCCGGCCTTTGGCAGGATCTTGCCGGCCGAGGTCCCGATTGCAAGCAGTGGGGCGCCCATCCCCATGCTCAGCGAGAACAGCGCGATGCCGCCCAGCACCGCATCTCCGGTCTGGCTGATGTAGAGCAGCGCACCGACCAGGGGTGCGGTAACGCAGGGGCCCACGATCAGGGCCGCCAGGAAGCCCATGATCGCGGCACCCACCAGGGTACCCCCCTCCTGCTTGTTGCTGATGTTGGCGAGCCGGCTCTGGATGCCCGATGGCATCTGCAGTTCGTAGAACCCGAACATGGACATCGCCAGGGCGATGAACACGAGCACGAAGCCGCCGATGATCCATGGGTTCTGGAAGGCCGCCTGCAGGTTGGCGCCGGCGAGGCCTGCGAAGACCCCGGCCAGGGTGTAGGTGAAGGCCATCGCGAGGACGAAGGCCAGCGAGATGAAGAAGGCCTTGCGCGTGGTCAGATCCTTCTGCCCGACGATGATGTTGGACAGGATCGGGATCATCGGGAACACGCAGGGGGTGAAGGTCAGCAGCAAGCCGAAGCCGAAGAAGGCCAGCGCCACCAGCCAGATGCGGCCGTCGGCGAGCTGGGCGGCGATCCGGTCCTGCTCGGTCACCGGTCCGTCGTCGAGCACGGCCCTGTCGGTGCCGATCGCCGGCAGTTCGTCTGCCTCGTCGGCCAGGGTTGCAGCGAAGGTGACGGCGACGTCCTGGGTCAGCGGTGGGTAGCAGACGCCGAGGTCGGCACAGCCCTGGTAGTCCACTGCCAGCACGATCTCCGCGACATCGTCGGCGCCGCGCAGCACCGGCACCAGGATCTCGACGCTGTCGCGATAGGTCTCGGTCTCGCCGAAGAACTCGTCCTCGATCAGGGTGCCGTCCGGCGGGTTCACCGGTCCCAGCTCGATCCCCTCGCCCTCGGCGATCCGGAACCCCAGCTTGTCGCGGTACAGGTAGTAGCCCTCGGCGATGTCGAACCGCACGACCACGGCGTTCTGGCTGATGGCCCGGGCGCTGGCGGCGAAGGCGATCTCGGGCTCGAGCAGTTCGTTGGCTTCGCCGAAATCGCCTGTAATCGCGCCCAGCGCGTCCAGGGCCGCGCGGCCGCGCGGCTGTTCCGTGCGCGGCGTCGGCAGCTCCGGCAGCGTCAGGCTGACGGTCTGAAAATGCGGGGGGTAGCAGACGCCGAGGTCGGCGCAGCCCTGCGATCGCGCAGTCAGCTCGATCTGGCGGCTCTCCGCCGCGAGCACCGGTAATTCGATGTCGATCCGGTCGCGGTAGGTCTCGACCCGGCCGAAGAACTCGTCGTCCTTCACCGTCCCGTCGGGAATGCGCGGCTCGCCGAATTCCAGGCCGCTGCTCTCTGGCGTGAACCGGAACTGCTCCCGGTACATGTAATAACCGTCGGCGATGTTCCAGCTGATCCGGAGGGTGTTGCCATCGATGGCCTCGGCCTCGATGGCGAAGGCCACGTCGGGGTCGAGGAGATCGTCCTCGAACAGGGCGGTAGCCAGACCTGGCAGCAGGAGCAGCGTCAAGAGCAGAAGGGAGAACCAGTGCCTGAGGGTCATCGGGTGCATTGTCGAATCCAGTCTAGATAATCGGGCAGGCCCGCCGTGATCGGCAGGGCGATGATCTCGGGTGTGTCGTAGGGGTGCCTTTGCACCAGCCAATCCTGCAGGGCGCCATACCGAGCCACGGTGGTCTTGATCAGCAGGGTGTGCTCCCGTGCTTCTTCGACCTGCCCCTGCCAGAGGTATACCGACCGTCCGGCGGATACCACATGGACACAGGCTGCGAGCCGTTGTTCCACGGCTTCGGCCGCGAGCAGCCGCGCCGTGTCCTCGTCATCGATCGTGGTGATCACCAACAGGTGCTCGGTTGCTTCTGGTCGGTCCACGGCGGAAGTCCCCGTCACTCGGCAGCGGGCAGGGAAACCCGTGCGCTCTGGCCGGCCCGCAGTCTGGCGGTCTCGGGTGCGGAGAAATGGACCGCCAGGCGATAGCCGTGGCCGAAACCGATGTCCTCGAGTTGCCAGCCAACGCTGGCCACGGAGCCATCGAAGGCTTCCCCGGTATCCAGCCGGACGCGCGCCGGCTGGCCCGGCTGCAGGCGCCCGGCGGTGCCGGCATCGACGGTGGCTTCGGCGCGCATCGGGTCCGTGCTGCCAAGCACGGCCAGTACCGCCGGCGCCAGCGCCGGGCTGACCGCCTCTCCCGCGGATACGGTCACTGACAGGATACGCCCCGCTGCCGGCGCACGGACCACGCTGTCCTCCAGATCGACGCGGATCTTCTGCAATTCCGCATCGGCACGGGCCAGCCGGGCCGCCGCCATGGCGCGCTGGATGCGGCTCAGTTCCAGTTCGCGCAGCGCGATCAGGGTGCGGTCATAGAGTTCTTCGGCACGTTCGACCTCCCGGTCGGCCTCGGCCAGCTCCAGGCGCAGCCTCTCCCGTTCGGCCTCGCCGGCACGGGCGTCGGCACGCAGCCGGCGCGTGTCCAGGGTGAACAGCGTCTGGCCCTCGGTGACCCGGTCCCCTGGCCGGACGGAAATTTCCCGTACGATGCCGGCGAGCGGCGCCGAGACGGTGTGCCGCTGGCCCCAGTCGATCCGGGCTTCCAGCTCGTCGGCGGCAACCGGCTGGGTCAGCAGGAGGCCAAGACCCGTCAGGGCCGCGGCTAGGATCAGGCTACGGGATGCACCCATGGTTCACGGCTCCATCAGGAATCGGGGGGGAACGGGCTCAGGGAACGATCGCCGACCATCAGCGCAAGGCGTTCGAAGGCGAGCGCCAGCGCGTATTCTGTGGCTGCGTTGAAATGTGCGGCCGCGCTTTGCTGGACCATGGAATCCCCCAGGTCAGCGGCTTCCTCCAGATCGTACAGCGCCCTGGCGCGGTCGATGTAGAGTTCGCGGTAGTCCATGCGCGCCGTCACCTCGTCGCGTTGGATCAGCAGGGCCTCGATCTCGTAGAACAGATCGCGTACCGCGCTGCGCACCTCGGTCATGGCCAGATCGAGGTCGGCCTGTGCCTTGTGCCGCTCGGCGGTCGCCTGGCCTACCGCGGCGCTCAGGCGGCGGCCCTGGTACAGGGGGATCTCCAGCACCAGGCCGACGGCTGCCGGATTGCGATCGCCCCCGAATTCGCGCGCCCATGTCCCCACCTGTGCCTCCACGCTCAGGCGGGGCCGATGCTGCGTCCGTGCGGCCGCCACACGCCGTTGGGACACTTCCACCTCCCCCCGGCGGATTGCGATTTCGGGGCTCTGGCGGTCTACGGCTTCGAGCAGGCTGCCGATGTCGGGAAGTTCCGGCAGGGCCAGCGGCAGGGCGGGCCCCAGCACCTGGGCCGGAGCCTCGCCCGGCCGGTTCAGTATTTCGCCCAGTTCCGCCCGGGTCCGACGCTGCTCCTGCAGGGCACGCAGCCGGGTCCCGCGCGCGGTCTGGTAGCGGGCCTCGAGTTCGAACAGGTCGATGTCCGAGACCTGGCCCAGGTCGTTGCGTTCCCGCGCGCGGTTCAGGCTGACGAAGGCCGAGGCCATGGCCTCGTTGTCGCGGGCGAACGCGAGGTCCGCCAGCAGGACATCGAAATACCGCTGCAGCACCCCCAGCCGGTGTCGGGCATGTGACAGCTCTTCTTCGGCGAGGCTGAGGTCGGCCTGGCGCTGGCTGGCCGCAATTCGGTTACTGCTGTGACCGAAATCGCTGAGCAGCTTGCGGGCGTTGACGACGGCCCGCGAGTCGTCGCTGCCTTCGACGGGTACGCGGTCGTTGGGGTCGATCCAGCGGGCCTCGAGACGAGCCTCCAGCTCGATATCCGACGCTGCCTGTTCCGCTTCCAGTTCGCGCTCGGCCCTCTCGCGCAGCGCCCGGGCGCGACGCAGCGAGGGGTAATCCGCGTCGATGAGCGCGAGGGCCGACTCGACGCGCAGGGGCTGCGGCAAGGGCTCCTGGCCGGTATCCGCTGCAACCGACTGACCCACGAGCAGGATGAGAATGACGGCCAGAATCGGCGCAGGGGTCATCCGGGTCTGCATGGGTGTGTCTACCGCGCCTCGCGCTTGAAGCGTGTGAAGTTCATCTGTTCGTGGTGTCCCTCGGCCACGAATTCACCGAGTTGCAGGAATTCACGGACGTCGCGGGTCGCGCCGGTGAAGCGTACGATCGGTTCGCCGTCGAGGTTGAAGAACTGGAATACCGGAGTCGCCCGCACCCGGAACTCGCGGAACGCGAAATCGGACTGGCGCATGGTGTTGCCCTGGAAGTCGGTGATCTCGATATCCCCCTCCACATCGACGCTGAAGATCGCGAAGTGCTCCCGGAAATAGTCCTGGACCTCGGGCTGGTTCAGAACCTGCTGTTTCATCCGGTGACAGAAGGGGCACTCATCCATTTCAAAGAAGATCAGGATGGCCTTCCTGCCGTCCGCCCGGGCCTCCTCGAGTTCCTCCTGGAAATCCCCGAAGGTGGGCTGGAAGAAGTGGTCGTAGGGGTTTCGGGGATCGGCCGCCGCCAGCAGACCGAGTGGTATCAGAATCAGCACCATCAGTGCGAGTTGACGGAGGCTGCGTGCGGCCTGGCGTGTCATACGGCGACTCCTGCAGTTTCGACGGAATGGGGCAACTCTGAAGACGGCACGCGACCCGGGAAAATTCCGTCGGTTGCCGTCGACATCATAGCCGCACATCGGCTGTGACTCGACACGGGTGGAGTAAGGATGTTGCAATGCAGCTGATCGTAATGGAGTCCCCCGATGCGTCACCCTTTGATACCCGTGTTCGTTTTCCTGGGCGCGGTGCTGCTGGAGATCTTCGGTTTCGCCTGGGTCGGCGGGGCTGTCGGTGCCTTGGCGACCGTGGCCCTGGTTGTGATTACGGCCGCCATCGGTCTGTGGGTCTTCCGTATCCAGGGT
>PUOZ01000175.1 GCA_003553165.1 Thioalkalivibrio sp. | reverse complement strand
GAAGTGCCGAGGACGGCCCCCACCGCGGTGCCGGTCAGCGTGCCCAGGCCCAGCGTCACACCGAGAGTGGCGGCATCCAGAGCCGCGCCGGCAGCCGCCCCCGCGGCTGCGCCGCCACCCATCCGCATTCCGTAGTGCTTCAGGGCATCGGGATTGAACAGGTCCATGCCCCACGCGCCGTTCACGAGCGGCAGGTGCGCGTGATCGTAGTGGCTGCTGCTGAAGCGGAAGAGCCGCAACAGGGCATCGACACTGCGCTGTTCGCGCTGCCGGACCGAGTCCTGGTTGCGCAGGATCATTTCCCGCAGCTTCGCGGCCTCGAGGTCCCCGGGGATGATCCTCAGGCAGCCGGCGGTGTCGATCAATAGCTCGGCCAGGTACTCGGCAGCGGCACGCCGAAGCCACTCGCCCTGCTGGCGCCGATCCTCGATCAGCCGTTGCAGGGGCTGATCGTAGGCATCCAGCAGCGTGCGCAGTTTCTCGTACAGCCGCCGTTCGCCGGCCTCGTCGAAGACCACGGTGTCGAAGGCGACGACGGCATGCAGGTTCAACCGGGCCAGTTGCTCCCGCCACTCCGGCTCTCGGCTCGCGGGGTTGGCCACGAAGTTCAGCACGGGCAGCACCGGGATCGCGCAGTAGGTGAGGATGGTCAGCTCTTCCTGGTATTTCCCGAGCACCGGCTCGCGGCAGTCGATCACGTAGATCGCGGCGTCACTGTTCAGCATCTGCCGCAGGACCTTGGCCTCCTGCTCGTAACGGGTGGCCGCCTCGGGGCTGTCGAGAAACCGGCGCACGCGTTCGGGCGCATCGAAGCGCTCCGGGCCCGCAAGGCGGTCCAGCGCGTCCAGCACCCCGTCCGGATCCTCCAGGCCCGGTGTGTCCAGCAGCAGCAGCACCGGCTCGCCGTTGGAGAGCAGCAGCTGGATTCCTTCCACCTGGCGGGTGGTCGCCGGCTCGTCGGAAACCTGGCCAAAGGCCTCGTCGCGCGACAGGGTCCGGAGCAGGGACGTCTTGCCCGTGTTGGTATGCCCGACCACGACCACCTTCAGCATCGCGCTCATCCCTCCGCCACTCCCTGACCCACCAGTTCCACCAGTTCCCGGGTACCCGGATGGCGCGGGTCGTCGAGATCGATCTCGAGCACATAATCGAGGCCGGCGCGTGCCCCTGCCAGCTGCCACTGACGAAGCCTTCCGGCGCGCTCGATGCCCCGCGCGGCGAGCGTTCCGCCCTCGTCGAGCAGCGCCCAGACCGGACCCTTGGTCTGCTCGCGCACCGCGGCGAAGAAGCGCTCGGCGCCACGGTCGGGGGTGCGCGCGAGGGAGCACAGGACCAGGACAACACCGGGCGCCGCGTCCCGCGCGCGCAGCGCGGAGAGCACGTCGCGGCGCTGGGACCGGTCGTCGGCTCGGCCGAGCGTGATCCAGTCCACCCCTGCCAGCCGGGGTGGCCAGTCGTTGCTGCCGCGTTCCAGTTCCAGACCGATCAACAGCACCCTTCCGTGCACCGGCGCCGGCCTGGTCCTCGACGCCGGTTCCAGCCCCGGTGTCTCGGGCGGTCGCGGATCCAGCACTCCGATCGAGTGCGCGTGCGAACCGAGCCGGTCCGAGAGCCGCGCATAACCGGGAAGGCTGGTGTCGAGCCGCAGCCGCGCGGCCGCTCGCCGGACCAGCAGCAGGCTGACCAGGGTCAGGACCCCACGCGGCAGAAGCCCATAGAAGAGGAGCGAAGAAAGCAGCAGCCCCGACCAGAGTTCACGACCGACCGCACCCTCGAGGCCGATGCGGCTTGCGCGCACGATCTCCGCGTCGGGCATCGGCCAGCCCAACGCTTGCGCCGGGGCGCCCAGCATCGCCACCAGCGCGACGAAGCTGCCCTCGGTGAGAAGGGTGGTACCCCAGACGAACTCGTATTGCCGGACACTGAGCGCGAATACCGCGCCGAGCAAGGCACCCAGGCAGAACATGGCCCAGAGGCCGTGCGTGAGGGCGCTGGCGACCCAGCGCCCGAGGCCTCCCCGGCGCAGCAGCCCCACGCTGGCCGACAGCACCACGGCGGACTCCGGCCGTCGCGACAGACGCCGCCCCAGCCCGTGCACAGCTCCCAGCGCCGCCCGACCCAGGGCGCCGCCGCCGCCCTTCGGCCGATACAGGGTAAAGACGACCCAAAGCAGCAGCATCAGGAGCTGCAGACCCAGGAGTGCCGACAGTGCCCAGCCGATGTTCACCGTTGCGTCCTGGCCGAAGACCGCCGCGGAAGCGCCCATCCCGGCAAGAAACGCCAGCACCACCGCGCCAAGGAGCAACCAGAAACGGGTCTGGCTCAGACTCTCGAGCGTGCCTGCAAAACGGCGGCCCAGGGCCATCTCCCCTGCCCGCCGCACCAGTCGCTGCTCGAAGTCGCCCCCGGCCTCGCGCGCGCGAGCGTCCGCGGCCGGATCGTCGAGGATCCTGCCCAGGCGGTCTTCCTCCAGGCGAACGGCCTCCGCGACGAGGCGCTGGCGGACGGGAGTCATGGCTTTGGTCACGGGAGGGAAATCCGGGTCTGGCGAGGTCGTCGGTGTCGATGCCCTGCGAAGATATCAGATTTGCCGCCCTCCCCGGTGTTCACGGGCGCGGCCGTCTCACACACAGGCCCTCATCCCTCCTGCCCTACCCGACCTACTCAACCCTGCAGACGTCCTCGAACTCGAAACGGGGGCTGCGCGGGAACAGGGCCTCGGGTCGGCCATAGCCCAGATTGCAAAGGAAATTCACGCGTGTGCTGGTACCGGCGAAGAAGGCCTCGTTGACCTGGTCCGCATCGAAGCCCGACATCGGCCCACAATCCAGGCCCAGCGCCCGGGCCGCCATGATCAGATAAGCACCCTGCAGGCTGCCGTTGCGAAAGGCCGTCGCCTCGATCAGGGACTGGTTGCCAACGAACCAGGAACGAGCATCCGTATGCGGAAAGAGCTTCGGCAGATGTTCGTGAAACTCGAGGTCGTGACCGATAACCGCGGTGACGGGGGCGGTCCGGGTCTTTTCGACATTGCCCTCGATCAGCGCAGGCAGAAGCTTCGCCTTGGCCTCGGCGCTTTTCACGAAAACGATGCGCGCCGGGCTGCAGTTGGCGCTGGTCGGCGCCCAGCGCAGTACGTCGAAGAGTTCCCGCAGCAATTCGTCGCTGACCGGCCGATCCTGCCACTCGTTGTGGGTTCGGGCGTCGAAAAAAAGCTGGTCCAGGCAGTGCGCGTCGATGGGTTCACTCATGTATAGGTTCCTTGCGTTTCGTGGGTGGGTGGGTGGCTGGGTGGGAGTCGGATGTCCCGCCGTTAGATCGCCGAGAGGGCTCGCCTCCCACAGGGTACATGCATGCGTTCGCCCAGAGGGCCGGCCTCCCACAGGGTATGGGCATGCGTTCGCCGAGAGGGCCGGCCTTCCTGAGAGTATGGGCAGGCGTTGAGAATGCGGTGCGCACGAGCGGGTTCCCTACGGAGCTTCCGTGAAAATCAGGTCTCCTGTTGCCGTTGCATGATGTAGCGGTGGAGAAAGCGATCCAGCTGATTGGCAAAGGCCTGGCGATCGCGCTGGTTCAGCGCCGCCGGGCCACCGGTATCGACACCGGAGGCGCGCAGGGTTTCCATGAAATCCCTGACGTCGAGGCGTGATCGGATGGTGTCGGCCGTGTACATTTCACCGCGCGGATTGAGGGCGTGTCCACCCTTTTCGATCACCTCGGCGGCCAGGGGAATGTCGGCGGTGACGACCAGGTCGCCGGGCTCCAGGCGGGCAACGATCTCGTTATCGGCCACATCGAAGCCCGAGCCCACCTGGATCATCCGGACATAGCGGGATGGAGGCACCCTGACCGGCTGATTCGCCACCAGCGTCACGTGTACCTGGGCGCGTTCGGCGGCGCGGAACAGGATCTCCTTGATGACTACCGGACAGGCGTCGGCATCGACCCAGATCTTCATGGCAGCACTCGACAGAACGCCACCGAAACAGACCGCCTCATCCGGGCCAGGGGGAGGCCCGGCGCGCAGACAGGGGTTGCAACGCCGGAGCGGGCTCGCCCGCCCCGGCGCGTACGCTCAGTCCTTGTCAAAGACGAAGGTAAAGCTCACCGGGGCATTGTTCGTGATGTTGTCCAGGTTCACGATCGCGCGCAGCGCCTCGACACCACTGGCCAGACCAAAGTCATCCGCCCGGACGACGATCGGCTTCAGGCTGCTGACCTGGACGCCGTTCTGCAACCCGACCACGACCAGGCTGGCGCCGATCTCCCTGGTGGTGCCATGCAGCGTGAGTTCGGTGGCTACGTCTTCCATGACCATCCGCGCACCCGGCTCCATGCCTTCCAGGACGGCGGGATCGAACGTAACACTGATGGTCGCTGCGGGGAACTGGTCGGTGTTGAAGAACATTTCCCGCATCCGTTCGTCCCGGATCTCGACCACGGTATCGACACTCGTCAGGTCGATGCTCACATTCGCGGCACCATCCGCGCCGATGCCGCCCGAGAGCTGGTTGAACGTGTTCATCTCGGTGATGTGTATGTTCTTGGTTGTCAGGTAATACAGCGAGGACTCGTCGTTGTTGAGCGTCCAGTCTGCCGTTGCGGCCCCTGCCAGCAGCCCGATGGTCAGTGCAAGCGTGGTCTTTCTCATGAACATGTGATTTCCTCCTTGGGTGGGTCCCTCCCGAAACGGGGGAGCCGCGTTATGACGTTCGTTGAACGTCTGATTTTTTCCACTCCAACGGTGAAAGGTACGGCGGTGCCTGATCGCCCGTCAAGCGGACTGCGGCCCCCTCCAGCCGCGCAGCACCGTCGTGCTACCATCGAAACCACATCGGATCGGAAGGTCGGGATCAGGACATGGCGGGCTCACTCAAGGACCAACTGCTGAAGGCTGGCATTGCCAGCAAGAAACAGGCGAAGGAAATCGAGCTCGAAAAACGCAAGAAGCACAAACAGGGCAAGCCTGCGCTCAGTCAGGAAGACCGAGAGAGAGCCGCGGCCATCGAGGCGGCCCGCCTTGAAAAGATCGAGAAAGACCGGCGCCTGAACGAAGAACGCAGGCAGCAGCAGACGGAACGCTCCACCCGGGCGGAGATACGGCAACTGGCCGACCAGCATCGTGTGATGCCGCCCCGCAATGCCGACGTCCGCTACAACTTCGTCTGGGACGGCAAGGTGCGCTCGCTGTGGGTCGATGCGGACCTGCACAGGCAATTGGCGGCGGGCACGTTGAGCCTGGTCGCGGTCGAACGGGAGTTTGCACTGGTTCCCGCTGCAATCGCGGAACGCATCATCGTCCGCGACCCTGCTGCCGTGGTGCGGAACGATGACGCAAGCCAGCGCCAGATTGCCGCCGAAGAGGCGGAATACGCCGAGTTCCCGATCCCGGACGATCTGCACTGGTAGCCGCACCGGCCATCCGGGACGCGGCTTGCTGTCGAAGGGCGCACGGTATGGCCGAGCGATCCTCGATCAGGCCGTGGAGCACAGGTTGCGGCCCTGAAGCTTCGCCTTGTACAGCGCCTCATCGGCACGGGCAAAGACCTGCTCTGGGCGGTCACTTACCCGAAACTCGCTCAAACCGCAGGAGATGGTGATCGGGACCGACTTGCCGCGGAAATGAAAACCGCAGGACTCGACGGCCCTGCGGATCCCCTCGGCAATGACAAGAGCATTTTTCAACGTTGTTTCCGGCATCAGAAGGACGAACTCCTCCCCGCCATAGCGGGCAACGAAATCGGTGTCGCGCACGGCATCTCTCATCAGCCGCGCGATGAGCTTCAACGCCTTGTCGCCCGCCTGGTGGCCATAGCGATCATTGACTTCCTTGAACCGGTCGATATCCCAGATGGCCAATACCAATGGTGAGTCGTAGCGGCGCCAGCGAGCGAATTCCAGTTTCAGCCGCTCATCATAGGCAAAACGGTTGGGGATGCCGGTCAGGGTATCGACCATCGCCAGCTCGCGCTGATCGTGCAGCCGCTGACGCAACAGATCCGATTCGCGTTGTACGCTCTGCAGCCGGTCATTCAGCTGTTGGACCTCGCCTTCCGCGCGCTCGATGCGCCGCTCCTCGGCCATGCGGTACTCTTGCATATGGGTTCGGATGACATCGACCCGTTCCTGCAGCGCCTCCTTGAGCACGTTCAGATCCTGCGCGTGAACCACCGACTCCTCGATTTTCTCGACCTGCGCATTGACTGACTCATCCAGGTCCCTGCGTTCATCGTAGGACTCTCGCTGACTGACCAGGCTCTGCCGAATCCCGCTGTCGATCTCCTTCAGTCGTTCAGCCATCTGCTGCAGGAATTTCTCGATCTCGCTTTTCTCGCCCTCCAACCGAGCGCACTTTTCGCTGATCAGGTCCACCGTTCCCTGGATGGCCTCATCCATCCGGTCCAGATCCGTGCCGCCGGAAAGCAGGCTCCGTATCGCATCGCGACGGTTTTTCAGGTCGTCCGGCACCTGGATCCGCTCGATGAGTTGCAGCAAGAGTGAATTGATCTCAGGGTCACCGTCCGCGATCTCTCGCGCTGTATGCCCAATGATCCGCGGCCGCAACAGCGTGACCAGGTCGTGACCCAGGTTGAACAGTTGTATCTCGTCCCCGACGGACTCAGCCCTCCGGAGCAGCTGGTCCCGTTGCCCAGGCGGCGCAGCCAGTTCCTCGATGACTTCTTGCAGCAGCTTCTGCCCCAACTCCAACCGGTCGGGCAGCCGGCGCGGCGGAGCGGCAGCCGGCGCGGCAGTCGCTCCAAGGCCGAACAGTCTTGCCGCGAGCCCGCGTTTCCGGGCTCGCGGCGCCGCAGCGGAAGGACCGGTTGCCTGCGGCGCATCATCGAGGTGGCGGATCGATTCGGAGATCGCCTCCAGCAGGTTGCGAAGCCGCGCATCCGTTACGCCGCCGCGCAGGAGTGCCCTCAGCTCCTCCAACTGGCCCGCCAGGACCCGGTGGGACCGATCGGCGGCCAGGCTCAGCCGGCTCAGGCCCTGGCGCAGGACCTGCTCGGTTTCCGCCCAGGAGGTCCTGCTGGCATCCAGTTCCGCCAGGACATCGAGATACCTGAGCTTCCAGTCCTGAGGATCCGCCTCCTCCTCAGCCATACCAGTCACCGCGGCCCTGCCCTGCGTGCAGCCTCTTCATCGATCCCCTCGGCGTCGTGGAGTTCCAGGTCCACCATCAACTCGTTCGCAATGGCCTCGAGGTCCTGCTGCAATGCGTCCAGCCCGGCCCCGGACGGCATGCCAAGTTCGGCGCGGGCACGAAACAGAAGCCCCCCTGACATCGATGCCGGCTCGCATCCGGTCTCCAGCACTTCGATCGTGACACCGTGGCTTGCCAGCACCGCCGAGATGTCCTGGACGATGCCCGGATGATCATGGCCGACAAGATCCATCTGAACGCGATGCCGTACGGGAACCGCTACTTCCCGCCCCGGTTCGACGGTCACTTTCAGGCCCTCAGCCTCGAGTTCGCGCAGCACACCCTGCAGATTGCCTGCCGCCTCGGAGTCGACTTCCAACCGCACCACGCCGGCGAACTGGCCGGCCAACTGGGCCATGCGGCTCTCCATCCAATTCGCTCCGGCGGCCCTCGCGCGCGCGGCCACGGCGCTCACCAGCCCCGGGCGATCCGGCCCCAGGAGAGTCAGAATCAGCGATGTCTTCATGCCTGCCTTCCCATGGTCCATGCGGCTTCGAACGCCCATGATAAGCCAAAGTCCCAATGCCGCGCCGCTCCGGGCGCGTCAATGCCGGTGCGTCTCCAGGCCAATGGGTCCGTCGGAGCCAACGGGATTGCGCACGCCCTCAGTGCCCATCCTCAGTGCCTGTCCAGTTCCGCACGAATATCGAGGAAACGCAGCAGATCCTTGAGTACCAGCATGCCCACGACACGGTCACCCTCGGTGACGATCAGGCGCCCGGTCCGGCGCTGCTGCATGCGGGTCAGTGCATCGTTCGCATCGGCATCGGCCTGCACGGTGTTCTCGTCGCTGCGCTTCTCGCAGACGTCCTCGATGCGCGTCCGCTCCCAGTCCTCGCGCGGCACCTTCTTCGCCTCGTTCAACCCGGCGCTGCCCAGCAACCGGTCGCCCTGTACCACCGGAAATCGGTCGAAATTGTGATGGTAGAGGTAGTGATCCACGAACTCCTGCACCGAGGTTCCGGCGGGGACGGTCACCGGATCGGTGGTCATGAATCGCGACACTGTTCGGCCCTGCAGCGCCTGCTGGGTCAGCAGTTGCTGATATCCCGCCGTGGCTGCGGCGTGCACGAACAGCCCGATCAGGAACCACCACATCCCACCGACGAAATTGCCGGAAACGAAGGCCGCGAGGCCCAGCGCCACCAGCAGCAGCCCGAATCCCTGCCCCACCCGCGAAGCCCAGCGGGTCGCCATGCGGATATTCCCCGTCCACTGCCACAGCGCGGCGCGCAGCACCCGGCCGCCATCCAGCGGAAACCCCGGAACCATGTTGAAGATCGCGAGCAACAGATTGATGAACCCGAGGTAGCGGGCCACGCCGGCGACGTGTTCGGGCACACCGATCGCAACCATGAAGATCGCCAGCAGGTAAAAAGCGGCCCCAAGCAGCACGCTGGCGATGGGTCCCGCGATGGCCATCCAGAACTCGATCCGCGGTTCCTTGGGCTCGGCCTCCATCTCGGCGACGCCGCCGAACAGGAACAGGGTGATCCGACGCACCGGCAGTCCGTAGGACCGCGCGACCACCGAGTGGGCGAGTTCATGGAACAACAGGGAGAAAAACAGGCCCAGCATCCCCACCAGGGCCATCGCCCAGTAGGTCGAGGAATCGAGATCCGGGTAGACGAAGGGGAAAAACCCGGCCGCAAGCGACCAGGTCACCAGCAACGCCAGGAACAGCCAGGTGACGTTGGCCCGGATTTCGAAGCCCAGGACCCGGAACAGGATGAAGCTCTCACCGAACATCGCGCGTCCCCGTTGGCAACGGGGCAGCAAGGGCCCCGCCATCGCCCGCCATCATGCCAGTATCGCTACCCCCAGGCACGCCTGCCGCCAGGCACCCGTCGGCTCAGGCCGTCATCGCGGCGTGGGCCATCCGGATGCTGGAAGACCTCCGCCTTCAGGCGATCGTGATGTCTTTCGACAGGAACACGTCCTGGATTGCGTTCAGCAACCCGACGCCCTCGGACATCGGCCGTTGGAAGGCCTTGCGGCCTGAAATCAGCCCCATGCCGCCCGCACGCTTGTTGATGACAGCCGTCCGCACCGCCTGTTGCAGATCGTTTTCGCCGGACGGACCGCCCGAGTTGATCAGACCGATACGGCCCATATAGCAGTTCGCCACCTGGTAGCGAACCAGATCGATCGGATGCTCCGAGGTCAGGGTGTCATAGACCCCGGGATGCGTCTTGCCAAAACCGATGGCCTTGTAGCCGCCGTTGTTGGTCGCCTGCTTCTGCTTCACGATGTCCGCGCCGATGGTCGCGGCCAGGTGATTCCCCTGTCCGGTCAGGTCCGCGGACTCGTGATAGTCCACCCCGCCCTTCTTGAAGGCATCGTTGCGCAGATACGCCCACAGCACCGTGACCATACCCAGCTCATGGGCCCGTGCGAAGGCCTCGCTGACCTCCTCGATCTGGCGGCGCGAGGCGTCCGAACCGAAGTAGATCGTCGTGCCAACGGCCACCGCGCCCAGGTCGAAGGCCTGCTCCACCGACGCAAACAGCGTCTGGTCCGCGATCGCGGGGTAGGTCAGGAGCTCGTTGTGGTTGAGCTTGACCAGGAACGGAATCCGGTGCGCATACCGGCGGGATACCGAGCCGAGCACGCCGAGCGTGGAAGCCACCGCGCTGCAGCCGCCCTCGATGGCGAGTTGGACCAGCTTATCGGGGTCGAAATAGATCGGGTTTGGCGCGAACGACGCTCCCGCCGAGTGCTCGACCCCCTGGTCCACCGGCAGGATGGAGAGATAGCCGCTGCCCGCGAGGCGTCCGGTGTTGAACAGCATCTGCAGGTTGCGCAGCACCACCGGCGAGCGGTCCGTCAGCGCGAACACCCGATCCACGAAGTCCGGCCCCGGGACCTGCAGCAGATCCCTTGGAATCCCCCTGCACTCGTGCCGCAGGAGTTGCTCTCCCTCTTCACCCAGCAGTCCCAACACGTCCATCACGATGACCTCCCAACGCACCCTAGACAACCCCGAGCATACATCCCCCCCGGGGTCGGACCAAGCCAAGCCTTTGTTATCCCATCACAAAAGCGCGAAAAGTGACCATAAAATCGGCCTTAGAAGAGCATTTTCGCCCTGAAAAACAGTGTCCTAAGGAAAGGCTGCTCAAGGCACTTCCATTCATGGTTCGACAAGCTCACCACGAAGGGAATCAGCCGCTGGCGGCTCGTCCCGAGCCTGTCGAAGGACATTGATCAGTGTTTCCTAAGGAGAGCGGGACACGAACCGGGAACAAAGGCTCGGTGGCGACCGGGCGGCCAGCGTCTGCGCGGCCAGGGCCCTGGCGACCCGCTCGTCCGTGCGGTAGATGTCCGGCCTGAAGCGGATGTTCCCATCGGCATCGGCGTCTGCCGTCCAGTAGGCGAGAATGATGGGAATCGGCCGCGCCAGATGAAAATTATGCGTACGATCCTCGTTGAGCAGTCTCTTCGCAGCACCCGACCCGGCATCGCTGCCGTCCGCCATCAACAGATCCACGAGTTCCATGGGCCGCTCGACGCGCACGCACCCGGAACTGACGGCACGCCGGTCTGCCGCGAAGTGGCGTTGACTGGGCGTATCGTGCAGATACACGAGGAACGGGTTCGGAAACCGGATGGCCACGCGGCCCAGGGCATTATCCGGGCCCGGGTCCTGGCGCAGCATGATGCCTGCAGGAGTGTCCCAGTCGACCTCCTCCGGATCGAGCCTGTTGCCGTCATAGTCCAGGATCCGAAGCCTGTTTCGATCCAGGTACCCGATGTCCTCGCGAATACTCGGTAGCATGTCGTTGCGCAGGATGGTGGGCGGCACCGTCCAGGTCGGGTTGAAGGTCAGGTGAGTGATTTCCGACCGCAGCCGGGGCGTCGGACGCGACGGGCGCCCGACCTGGGTTCGGGCGCTCCAGACCCGCTCGCCCGCGCGGAAAAAGCTGATCTCCGCTCCCGCGATGTCAACCAGCACGAAGCTGTCCTCTTCTTCACGCGCCAGCCAACGCAGGCGCTCCAGGTTGACCCGTATCTGAACCAATCTGTCCGCAAGGGGTACATTCAGCGCGGCCAGCGTCTCGGGTCCGACGATTCCGTCGGCCTGGAGGTGATGGGAACGCTGGAAGGCCGTCACAGCCTGGACCAGCTCCGCGTCGTACACGGAGTGGTGCAGGGGCTCGCCGGGCATCGGCACCGGCAGGATCGCTGGCGACACGGCCAGGCGCTGGCGCAGCAGCGGCACCCGGGGATCGCTCATCCCTTCACGCAGCAACGGACCCTGCGGAATCCGCGGCCATTCGGTTGCCTGCGCCCGGATTTCCAGTCGCGCGTAGGCCTTGCGCAGGTCCCGGTATTGCGGGAAATCCGGCCGGACGCGTTCGAACGCGCGTGCGGGATCATCCAGCGCGCTTCCCGCCAGCATGATGACCCGCAGGCGCCGCGAATCCAGCGGCGGCGCGTCGCCGTAGCGCCATATCGGATCCACCTGCGCCGGATCCAGCCGCCCCAGCGCCAGATGCAGCAAAGCGTTCAAATAGGCCCGGGTTGCCAGCATGTCGGTGCAGGCGGCCTCATCCGCGCCCCCCACACCTTCTGCCGCACGACTGCGCAGTTCGGCAAGCCCGTACAGATCGGGGTCAAGACCGTCCTGTGCCAGGCCTTCGAGCGCCGCGATCAGGCGCTGCAGCCGCTCTGCCCGATCCCAGGCCGGCGCGAATCCACGCTCTGCATAAAACCAGGCCTTGGCATCCAGGGTGCTGAAGAGCTCGGACGCAGGCGCGCCCAGCGCGGCGCCCTGGTTCTCCAGAGCCGATTCCAGCGCTGCTGCAATGAGCCGCTCGACTTCAGGGTGATCACGGTCGTCCGCCAGGACCGCGCCTGACGAGACCAAGGCCACCAGCAGCACGATGATCCGGAATGCCACCACCTGAGTTTTTCTCCCGTTGCCAAGGTGTTAGAATCGCGGCTTTGTTTGCTGCGCCTCCTGGTACTGGGTAACCAGGCGCAGCGCCCGAGATCAGCCGCAGTCCGCGGACGGCTCCATGTCATTGTGACCATGCGTGGTGGCGACGCGTTCAGCACGGGGTGACAACAGTACGCATGCACCAATCGACGGCCGCGCCCGGCCGTCGGAACGAGGGGGAAAAGCGAATGCACAAGACGTTTCGCCAGCTGTTGCTGGCCATGGTAACCATCGGGCTGTTTTCGTCGCCGGCGCTCGCCGAAACAGAAGCCAACCCTACACTGCTGAAGAAACTGGCCCTGGAGGCCCCGGCCCTGCAGAAGGACGCGCTGAACAAGGCCATCGCGGCGATGACCTGCGCGGTGAACAGCGGCATGGAACCGGCCGATCGTCTGGCCGTCATAGACTTCTCCCTGCCGTCCTCGGAACCACGCCTGTGG
>PUOZ01000286.1 GCA_003553165.1 Thioalkalivibrio sp. | reverse complement strand
GCTGGCGCTGCTGGAGACCGACCTGCCCGGGCGCATCGTCATGCTGGAGCCGCGCCGCCTGGCCGCGCGTGCCGCCGCCGAGCGCATGGCGGCGACGCTGGGCGAGGATGTCGGCGCAACGGTCGGCTATCGCATCCGGGGCGCGGCGAAGGTTTCGCGGCAGACACGCATCGAGGTCGTGACCGAAGGCATCCTCACCCGTCGCATGCAGCGGGACCCTGCGCTGGAGGACGCCAGCCTGGTCATTTTCGACGAGTTCCACGAGCGCAGCCTGCAGGCCGACCTGGGCCTCGCTCTGTGCCTGCAGAGCCGCGACCTGCTGCGCCCCGACCTGCGCCTGCTGGTCATGTCCGCAACCCTGGACGCCGGGCGCATCGCCGCACTGATGGGTTCTGCGCCGGTGGTCCGGAGCGAGGGGCGCAGCCATCCCGTGACCCGCTTGCACCGAACTCCGGCGCCTGACCCCGCGAACCCGGTACCGGCGGTGGTCCGCGCAGTGGTCGAGGCCCTCGACCGGCAGGAGGGCAGCCTGCTGGTGTTCCTCCCGGGCCGGCGCGAAATCGACCGCGCCGCCGCCACACTGGCCGAAACCGTGTCCGCAGGTACCAGGATCGCCCCGCTGCACGGGCAACTGCCGCCCGAGGACCAGGACGCCGCGATCCGCCCGCCGCCCGAGGGAGTACGCAAGGTGGTACTCGCCACCGACATCGCAGAGACCAGCCTGACGATCGAGGGTATCACCGTGGTCATCGATGCCGGACTTGCCCGGCGGCCACGCTTCGATCCGCGCAGCGGAATGACCCGGCTGGAAACCACGCGCATCAGCCGCGCCAACGCCGAGCAGCGTTGCGGCCGCGCTGGCCGTCTGGGTCCGGGCACCTGTGTCCGCTTGTGGTCCGAGTCCGACGAGCAGCGGATGGCGGCGGATGCCGTGCCCGAAATCCTCGAGGCCGACCTGGCGCCACTTGCTCTGACGCTTGCAAGCTGGGGCGCCGAGGCCTCCGAACTCCGCTGGCTCGATGCGCCTCCGGAGGCCGCGCTGGCCCAGGGCCGCGAACTGCTGCTACAGCTGGGCGGCCTCGACCGGAGCCACCGGATCACCCCCCAGGGCAGGGCCATGGACGCCCTCGGCACCCATCCCCGGCTTGCGCACATGCTGCTCGCCGCAAGGGAGCGGGGACTCGCCCGCACCGCGGCGCTGCTCGCCGCGCTGCTGGAGGAACGCGATCCTCTCTCCCGCAGCCAGGCGGGGGTCGATTTGCGCACACGCCTGCGCGCCCTGGTCACACCGCGGGGGGCGGCGATCCAGGCGAACCCCGGCCTGCGCCGCCGGCTGCTGGACCAGGCCGAGCGGTGGGCCCGGCAGCTGCGCGCCCCCGCCGACGAGCCCATCGACGCCGAGGCTGCCGGTAGCGTGCTCGCCCTCGCCTACCCCGACCGCATCGCCCTGCGCCGGCCCGGAACCGAGCCACGCTATCTTCTGGCCAACGGCCGCGGCGCCTTCCTGCCGCGCGAGGACGACCTGGCCGCAAGCCCGTGCATCGTCGCGGCGGTGCTCGACGCCGGCGCCCGCGAGGCGATGGTGCACCTGGCGGCGCCGCTGGACCGCGACTCGCTTGTGCGCGACTTCCCGGACCTCGTGGAGACACGGGATCGGCTGGAATGGGATGACGATGCGGGGGCCGTCGTGGCGCAACGCGAACGGCGGCTCGGCGCCCTGGTCCTCGACAGCTCACCCATGGCGGAGATACCGCCGGAGCAGATGTCCGGAATCCTGCTCGATGCCATCGCCCGGCGCGGCCTCGAGTCCCTGCCCTGGGCCCCGGAGACCCGCCGCCTGCGCCAACGCATGGCCTTCGCCCACGCACTCGAAGGGACGGACTGGCCCGACGTCAGCGATGCCGCCCTGCTCGCGACACGGGCCGAATGGCTGGAGCCATGGCTGAACGGGATGAGCCGGCTGAGTCACCTGCGTGGCCTCGACCTCGCTGCGGCCCTGCGTTCCCGCCTCGACTGGGCGCGCCAGCAGCGCCTGGACCAGTTGGCGCCCACCCACGTCACCGTCCCGAGCGGCTCCCGCATTACCCTGGATTACAGCAACCCGAAGACGCCGGTGCTGGCCGTCCGCATCCAGGAAGTCTTCGGCTGGTCCGACACCCCGCGTATCGGCGGCGGCCGGGTACCGCTGACGCTGCACCTGCTGTCTCCGGCACGACGCCCGATGCAGATCACCAGTGATCTGGCGGGCTTCTGGGCGCGCACCTATGCCGAGGTGAAAAAGGATCTAAAGGGGCGGTACCCGAAACATTACTGGCCCGACGATCCGCTGCAAGCCGAACCTCGCCGCGGCACCAGGCCCAGGCGGCCATGAGGCCACAGGGCCACAAGGCCTTGGCGCCGCAAACCATATCCTGATGATCACCAAAGCTGCGCAGGCAATCCGCTCGTGCGCATCGCCCCCCTGCACGGGCGTCCCTTGTGGGAGGCGAGCCCTCTCGGCGAACGAACGGCGGAAAACCTTCGCCCAGAGACTGGCCTCCCACAGGGGCGTCCCTTGAAACTGCGGCCATCCGACCACCTGCGGAGCTTTGGTGTTAGCAGCCTGTCGGACTTGGGCTGCTCCTACTGCGCCGGGCGATGCACTGCTCTCATTGCACCCTACGCAGTGCAGGAATGTCTCCGACGTCGCACGCGCCAGAAGTCGCGAGGGCCGTCAAGATCGCCTGCAATGCAGCCCCGGCGCTGTCTTCGGCGATGGCCGCACCGGCCACACGTTCGCCGTTCACCATGATCGCGACCGCAGCCAGGGCCCTCGCACCGGTACTGTGCTCCAGCGCATGTTCGTCGAACTCGACCACCTCCAGCGCCACGCCGTAACGGCGTTCCAACGCGGAAACCAAGGCCGAGACGACACCGTCGCCACGGGCGGTGAGTCGCTGCACGACGCCCGACTGCTCCAGCTGTACGTCGATATCCACCTGCCCGCCCTGCCGGTTCATCCGGTAACCGGCCAAGCGCCATGCCGCCGGCACCTCCAGGTAGAAGCGCTCGAACAACGCCCGGACCGTGCGCGAATTCACCTCGGCCCCGGAGGCCTCGGCCTCCGTCTGCACCTGCCGGGCGAATTCGACCGCCAGCCAGCGGGGCAGACTGATACCGTGATCGCGTTCCAGCACGTGTGCCACCCCGCCCTTACCGGACTGGCTGTTGATCCGCACCACGGCCTCGTAGCGGCGACCCAGGTCGAGCGGGTCGATGGGCAGGTAGGGCACGCTCCACTGGCCGCCGTGGCGGGCGCGGTGGCTGAGGCCTTTGCGAATCGCGTCCTGGTGACTGCCGGAAAACGCGGTGTATACCAGTTCGCCGGCCCAGGGATGGCGGGGGTGTACCGGCAAAGCCGTGCACTCGCGATACACCTTTTCGATCCCCTCCATGTCGGACAGATCGAGGGTGGGGTCGATGCCCTGGGAATACAGGTTCATCGCCACGGTGATCAGGTCCATGTTGCCGGTGCGCTCGCCATTGCCGAACAGCGTGCCCTCGAGACGGTCGGCCCCAGCCAGCAGGCCCAGCTCGGCGGCCGCGACGCCGGTACCCCTGTCGTTATGGGTATGCAGCGACAACACGAAGTGCTCGCGCAGCGCGACGCGGTCGCAGAACCATTCGACCTGGTCGGCGAAGGCATTGGGCGTGGTGATCTCCACCGTCGCCGGCAGGTTGATGATCACGCGCTGACCTCGATCCGGGCGCCAGATCGCGTTCACCGCGTCGACGACCTCGACCGCGTAATCCGGCTCGGTCGCGGAATAACTCTCCGGCGAGTACTGGAAGGTCCACTCGGTATCCGGATAGGCCGTCGCCGCGTCCCGGACCCAGCGCGCGCCGTTCTCGGCAATCGCTCGCACCCCGGCACGGTCCATTCCGAAGACCTGTTCCCGCTGCACGGGGTTGGTCGAGTTGTAGACATGCACGATGGCCCGGTGCACGCCGGCCAGGGCTTCGAAGGAACGCGCGATCAGGTCCGGCCGCGCCTGGGTCAGGACCTGGATGGTCACCTGTGGCGGAATGCGGCCCTCTTCGATCAGCCGCCGGGTGAAGTCGAAATCGGCCTGGGAAGCGGAAGGAAAGCCGACCTCGATCTCGGTCAGGCCGATCGCGACCAGCAGATCGAAGAAGCGGAGCTTCTGCTGCACCGACATCGGCCGCTCCAGCGCCTGGTTGCCGTCGCGCAGGTCCACGCTCGCAAACAGCGGGGCCTGCGTGATGCGGCCGTCCGGCCAGCGGCGGTCCGGTTTGGCGATCACCGGTGCGGGCGCGTACTTGCGATGGTCGAAAGAAGCGTGGCTCATGTGGCGATCCTCTGGTACTGGGGGACGGGTCAGGGCTGCTGCCCGGCTCCTGATTCGAACGACCATGATATTCGAATGAGGACGCAATTAGTCGCCCTTTTTTCTACTCATTCGTATGATATAGCAATATTATTGCGTAATAAGTTACATAAAGGACATTTCCATGAAGAGCAACTCGGATCAGGCCGCAGCGCACGTACTGGACCGCACCGACCGGCGCATCCTCGAAGTGCTGCAGGAGGATGCCGGACTGTCGAACCAGGCCCTGGCAGATCGCGTCGGACTCAGCCCCTCTCCCTGCCTGCGCCGGGTGCGCGCACTGGAGGAGGCAGGAATCATCGTGGGCCGGGTGGCATTGCTCCACGGCAAGCGCCTCGGTCTGGAACTCACGGCATTGATCCACATCGGCATGGACCGCCACACGCCGGAGCGCTTCGCCAGCTTCGAGGAAGCGGTGGCTGGCTATCCCGAGGTGCAGCACTGCTTCCTGATCACCGGACAGGCGGCGGACTATCTGCTGCAGGTGGTGGTTCCCGACATGGATGCCTACCAGGACTTCCTGCTGCGCCGGATCACGCGGCTCGAGGGGGTCAGCAGCGTGCATTCCAGCTTCGTGCTGCGCCGGGTCGTCGACCGCACGGCGCTGCCGCTGAACTACCTGCCCGGCTGACGATCATGGCCCGGCGGGGATGACGGCCCACGCGAGGCGGGCGGCGGCTCAGGCGGGGTCGACGTGGGTCTGCAGCCAGAACTCGAGCAGGGCCAGGTGCCAGAGCTTGGAGCCCTGGATGCGGGTGAAATGGCCGTCGGGCTCGGCCAGCAGCCGCTGCACGTACTCCGGTCGGTACAGTCCGCGCTCCCGCGCCGCCCGCGAGCCGAGGATGTCGCGCATGAAATCGAGGAACTCCCCGCGCACGTATTTCAGCGCCGGGACCGGGAAATAGCCCTTCGGGCGATCGAGCACGGCGTCGGGCAGGCGGCCGCGCGCGATCTGCTTCAGCACCTTTTTGCCGCCGTTGCCCAGCTTCAGGTGGGGCGGCATCGCCGCAGCGGTTTCCACCAGCTCGTGGTCCAGAAACGGCACCCGCGCCTCGAGGCCGAAGGCCATGGTCATGTTGTCCACCCGCTTGACCGGGTCATCGACGATCAGCGTGGTCACATCCAGCGCCAGCACCGCATCGATGAAGCTGCCGGCCCGATCGGTCTCCAGCGCCGCCAGTTCCCCACGCAGCCATTCGCCGGCGATATCCGTGGCCGGCGGATTGGCCAAAAGTTCGCGCATTTCCGGGTCGTCACGATCGAAGTAATGCCGCCGGAAACGGTCAGCCCAGTCCCCCGCCCGGTCGTCCGCCATACGCGGATACCAGAAGTACCCGCCGAAGACCTCGTCGGCCCCCTGTCCCGACTGCACCACCTTCACGTGCTGCGAAACCTGTTCGGAAAGCAGGTAGAAGGCCACCGCGTCCTGCCCGAACATCGGTTCCGACATCGCCGCAACGGCCTCCGGAAGACGCCGCAGCACCTCGGCGTTCGGGATGAGCGTCGCCTGGTGGTCGGTCGCATAGCGCTCCGCGACCGGGTCCGAATACTCGAACTCAGAGCCTTTTTCCTCTGGCTGGTCCTCGAAGCCCACGGTGAAGGTGCGCAGATCCTGCGCCCCCTCCTCGACCGCCAGCGCGACCAGGAGGCTGGAGTCCAGACCCCCGGAGAGCAGCACGCCGACGGGAACATCGGCGACCTCCAGGCGCCGCCGCACGGCCCGACGCAGCCCCGCCTCGATCCGCTCACGCCACTCGCCATCGTCCAGCGGCTGGTCCGGCCGCCGGGCGGATAGACGCCAGTAGCACTCGAGGTGCTCGTGACCGTCCGCCTCGATCACCAGGAAATGCGCCGGCTGCAGCTTGCGGATACCCTGCATCACCGTGCGCGGCGCAGGGACCACCGCGTGCAGGGAGAACAACAGGTGCAGCGACTCCGGATCCAGGCTGGTATCGATGCCGCCGCTGGCGAGCAACGCCTGGGTGTTGGAGGCGAAGCGGATGCCCGTTTCCGAGCGCGCGAGGTACAGGGGCTTGATTCCCATCCGGTCACGGGCCAGCAGGATCTTCTGGCTCCTCGAATCGAACAGGGCAAAGGCGAACATTCCGTGGAGACGGGCCACCACGCCCTCACCCCACTCGGCGTAGCCGCGCAGGATGACCTCTGTGTCTCCGGTGGAGAAGAAGCGGTGCCCGCGCCGTTCCAGTTCCGCCCGCAACGGGCGGAAGTTGTAGATCGCGCCATTGAACACCAGGGCCAACCCGGTCTCCGGATCGAACATCGGTTGGTGCGCGCGCTGCGAGAGATCGAGGATGGACAGTCGCCTGTGCCCCAGCGCGACCCGGCCGGAGGCCCACAGGCCATCCGCGTCCGGCCCACGCTGTGCGAGTGCCGGCAGCATCCTTGACACTGCATCCACATCGGCACGCCGATCGCCCCAGACAAATTCACCCGAGATACCGCACATTGCCACCGCTCCCCGCGTTTTTGCCAAGTGTACCGAGTCGAGCGTGGCTGTACCCGTTCGACATGACACCGCCGGGAGCATTACGCGCGGGAAACTATAAGCAACCCAGTCTTCAAACTCTTGAAAACAAGGTAATGAACCCTGCTTGTTTATCTGTCTTTACAAGGCTCCTAGAGGTGTACGCGGGAACCACAGCGAGCCAGGGACCACCAGTCGGGCACCTCGTCCGGCTCAGGGGCGCGCACCGCGAAGGCCGCCCTGAGGGTTTCGGCCAGCGTTTCGGCGGCAATGCCGCCATGGTCGCGATCGGCAAAGGCGAGGGAAAATGGAACCAACTGAGCCCCGCCCGCCTCGAGATCCAGTGTCACCAGGCTCCCCCGTTCGAGCGACTCGCGGACCTGGCATTCGGGCAACCAGGCATAGGCAAAGCCCGCCTCGACGATGCCCCTTGCGGTGCTCATGTGGTCGACGGTCCAGCGCTGCTCGGCCTCCAGCCATCCGGCGTCGCCACCCCCGGGTTCCGGCGAGGAATCCCGCACGACCACCTGCCGACTGTGTCGCAGATCCCGCATGGACAAACCCCTTCCCTTCCTGGCAAGCGGGTGCGCTGGGTGAACCACGCAGATCATGCGCACCTGGCCCAGCACCTCACTCAGGAAACGGGTGGGGATGATCGGCCCGACCAGGATATCCACCTGCTCCGCCTCCAGCAGCGCGGTTCCACCATCGAGCATGGACTCGTACAACTGCACGCGGGTATCCGGGAAGCACCTGGAGAATTCCTCGAGCGCATCGATGACGACGGCATTCGGTACGATCTGGTCCACCGCCAGCGCCAACTCCGTCCTGGCGCCGACCGCCAGGGTAATGGCCAGATTCTCGATCTCCTGGGCCTCATCCAGCAAGTGGCCGGCACGCCGCAGAAGGGCAATTCCCGCCGCCGTGAGTTCGGCCTTGCGGCCGCGCACCTCGAGCAGGGGGACGCCCAGTTGAACCTGCAGTTTCTGGACCGCATGGTTGACGCTCGACGGGCTCTTGTGCACCAGTTCGGCGGCCTTCGCGAAACCACCCGCGTCGACCACTGCTTTCAGCATGCGCCATTGTTCCAGCGTTACCTTTGGCATACCCGCGCTCCCCGATTGACTGCAATCCCCGGACCGAACCCGGTCGGCCGCAGTTCGCGCGGCCGCGGCGTCATCCACCCGACTGTATATTTGTATGTTAACAAACGCTAATACTATAGCAGAAGTGGTACCGGAAAGCCGGGTGCACCAGGGTCGAGGCCGCGTACCAGCGCGAGGGAGATGCGGGAATGAACCGGAGCTTCGTCCGCCTCAAGGCAGGTTCAGGATCAGCGTGCCGTCACGTTGCGCGAAATCCAGGTGTCTCAACACACTCATTCCCAGCAGTATCTGATCGCTGCTCATCCCCGGATTGATGTGGCCCGAGACATTGCCGATCACGAAGGGGCCCAGAGCGAGTTCCCGAATCCGGGTGTGGCGGATCTCGACCGTGCCGTTGGCGGTCAGGGCCCTGCCTCGACTGCCCGCGTGCAGGCCGAGCCGGTCGGCCAGGTGCGCAGGCACCGAGACCTGGGTCGCTCCGGTATCCAGCAGGAAAACCACGGGCTCGCCATTGATGGTGCCGGGCGCCAGGTAATGGCCCACATGGTTGCGCCGAAGCACCAGTTCGTTTGCGGCCCCTTGCTCGACGACCAGGTCGCGATTGGGAAACTCGCGCCGATCGAGATAGTCATCGAAGAGCCACCACATCAGCGCGAAGGCGGCGACCCAGGCCATCGCGATGGCGGTGAGCCCGAAGGGTCCGGAGCGCCGACGGGCCAGGGTCGGGGGTGCGGCAGCGGGGGGATGCCGGCCCCCGCCCACCGGCACCGCCTCGGGTGTCTCGACGGCTTCCCTCTCGGCGCGGATCCAGGCGTCGTGCTCGCGACGCAACTGCACATCCGAAAGGACCCGGTAGGCCTGATCGATGATCCGCCGCACCCTTTCGGCACGCTCGCGGTCGTCCGGATGGCGTTCCGGATCCCACTTCCGGGCGAGCACCCGCCATGCGCCCTCTATCACCTCCGGGCTGGCGTCTTCCTGCACCTGCAGGTTGTCATAGTGAGTCCGAATGCGCGTCAATGCGGCGGGCCTCCCGGGCCGTTTTTGCAGTGCCCGATGGATAGACCCGTGCGTCTCAACGAAGTGCCCCGACGCGTCCGTCTTCGGCGCGACGACCGGGACTCCTTTGTTGCACGGGCAGGGCGCGGTCAGAGACCGAGCCGATCCCGCAGCCCGGTCTCGAGGGCATCGCGCGCCGGTTCAGCCTGGCGGAGGATCTCCTCGAAGCGATAGAAATCCATCACCCGCACATCACGAATGTCCGGCGTCACCATGAAATCAGGCTCCCCGTGCTTCAGCTTCTCCCGCAGGATCGACGCTTGCATGATCTGGAAGGTGTTGAAGATGTTGTCCATGGACGACGGATCGGTGTCTGACTCCTCGGGCGTACGCACCCCCAGGACGTCCACTGCGATGACCAGGTCGCAGTCTGGCAGCAGGTCGAAGGGGACGGGATTGGTCATCCCACCATCCACCAGGAGCCGGCCTTCATGCTTCACCGGCTTGAACAGACCCGGCATGGCCATGCTTGCCTGCACCGCGGGCCACAGATCTCCCGATTCGAAGACCACCATCTCCCGCTCCCAATAGTCGGTTGCGACCACCCGCAGCGGAATGCTGAGCTCATCGAACCGGGAGACTCCGGCCGACTCCTCAAGAAAGTCGCTGAACGCATCCGACTTGACGATGCCGCCGCGCTCCAGGCTGGGCTGGAGAAAGCTCAGCCAGCGCGTCAGATCTTCCCTGAGCAGGGAATGCAGCCAGCTCTCGTCGCTGGAAACGGTCATCCGATCCAACAGCTCGCGGATCTCGGCGCCGGAGACCCCGGCTGCGTAGAGCGAGCCCATCACTGCCCCAATGCTGGAGCCGCTGATCCGATGGGGCCGCAACCCGAGATCATCGAGCAACTCGAAAACGAGCAGATGCGCGAGACCGCGCGCACCGCCGCTGCCCAGCGCCAGACCGATGCGGGGACTCCGTTCGTTTGCGAGTACCGAGGGCGCCAACGCCGAAGCCAAAATAAAACCAAGCGTCTTCCGGCGGGTCCAGCTCACGGGAGGCATCACCTTTTCACCATCACTCATTGCCTTACCCCTTTGTCACGAAAGCTGCACAGGGAATCCGCTCGTGCGCAACGCCCCCTGCATGGCCTTGCCCTGTGGGAGGCCTTGCCCTGTGGATGGCCTTGCCCTGCGGATGGCCTTGCCCTGTGGGAGGCGAGCCCTCTCGGCGACCGAACGGCGCAAAACCTTCGCTCAGAAGCTGGCCTCCCCCAGGGCGTCCCTGGAAACCACGGCAATCCTGCCACCAGCGGAACTTCAATGATAATCAGCAGCTGACTATCACGAAAGCTCCGCAGGGATCCGCTCGTGCGCAACGCCCTCCCCTGCGTGGCCATCCCTTGTGGGAGGCGAGCCCTCTCGGCGACCGAACGGCACAAAACCCTGGCCCAGAGACTCGCCTCCCACAGGGCAAAATTGAACTTGATTCATTTTACGGACCATAATCAATTCCCATGAGCACCCAGGAACGCAGACGCCGCGAACGGGAGACCCGTGAACAACTCTTCATTCAGACCGCCCAGGATCTGATCCGGCGTGAAGGATTGCTGCATTTGCAGATGTCACGGCTTGCCGAGGCCTGCGACTACGCGACCGGAACGCTCTACCAGCACTTCTCCTCGAAGGAGGATCTGCTGATGGCCATCGCAACAGAGGACCTGAAGCGGCGGGCCACCGCGTTCGAACCGATCCCAGGCCTACCCGCGACCAGCCGTGAGCGGATGCTCGCGGTGGTGCTCACCGACATCGATTTCATATCCAGCCATCCGGATCATTTTCAGCTGCTTCAGTACGTCAGCACCGAGGTCATCTGGGCCAGCGCCTCGCTGGAGCGGCGACAGGCTCTGGTCCAGGCCGGGGCACCGATCAGCGAGGTCGTTTCCCGCGTGGTGGCGGACGCGATCCATGCCGCCGATCTCGTCGGAATTCCTTCCTTGCGGCCGGTGGAGATCGCCGCCGGTTTCTGGTGCCTGAACACCGGGATGCACACGCTTGCGCACACCCATGGGCTGCTCGAGGCCTACGCCGTGCGGGATCCCTACGCGCTGCTGATCCATCACGGCCACGCCCTGCTCAACGGTCTTGGCTGGCAGCCATTGGTGGATACCGGCAACACCAGGGCGGTGATCGACGAGGCCGAGCGGATACGCGCGTTACTCGTTCGCAGCGCGAATCCCGAATCTCCGGCCGTCACTTCCTGAGCCCCTCCTCCTGCCATCGGAATCCATCATGCCCAGACGCTTCGTATTGATGCTGCTCGCGGTCGGAATCGTGCTCGGGGGGATCTTCGGCTTCAAGGCCTTCATCGACGCCCAGATCGACGCCTTCTTCGACGACATGCCCGCGCCCACCGCGACCATCACCGCAGCCGAGGTTCGAGTCGATCGCTGGACCCCCGAGATCCGTGCCGTCGGCACGCTGGAGGCCGTCCAGGGAGCGACCCTGACGACCGAGGTCGGAGGCATCGTGCGCGAGATCCTGTTCCAGCCAGGGACCGAGGTCAGCGCGGGCACCGTGCTGCTGCGCCTGGACACCGAGACCGACCAGGCCCAACTGGTCAGCCTGCAGGCGGCCGCGCATCTGGCGGACCAGGAACTGCGGCGTGCCCGCCAGCTACAGCAGGAAAGGAACATCTCCGAGGCCGAAGTGCAGCGGCGGGAGAGCGAGGCCGAACAGGCCCGTGCGACGGTTGCGGCACAACAGGCACGCATCAGACAAAAGAGCCTGCGCGCGCCCTTCCACGGCGTGCTGGGAATTCGGCGCGTAAACCTTGGGCAGTACATTTCTCCCGGCGATCCCATCGTAGCCCTGGAATCGGTCGATCCGATCTTCGTGAACTTCATGCTGACCGAGCGCCGCCTGGGACAGATTCGCAAGGGGCAGTCGATCGCGGTCGGTGTCGACGCCTTTGCGGACAGCTTCGAAGGCGAGATCATCGCGGTCGAGCCGCGGGTGCGCAGCGCGTCGCGCAGCTTCGAGGTGCAGGCCCTGCTCGACAACCCGGGATACCGCTTGCGTGCCGGTCAATTTGCCCGCGTGACGCTCGCAATCGGCGCGCCCGAGGAGGTGCTCGTGCTGCCGCAGACTGCGATCCGTTTCAATCCCTTCGGAAACTCGGTTTTTGTCATTCATGAAGATGACGAAGGCCAGTTGCGGGTGCGCGAACGTTTCGTCCAGACGGGAGAACGCAGGGGCGACCTGATCCGCATCACCGAGGGCCTCGAGGCCGGCGAGCGCGTTGCGAGCAGCGGCCTGCTGAAGCTCCAGAACGAGACAGCGGTGGAGATTACCGAGGAGGCCAGGCCCAGCGAAGATCCGGCACCCAGTCCGCCCAACGCCTGAGCCCCCACCCTGACCAGGACTCCGCATGCGCTTCACGGACCTCTTCATCAACAAGCCGGTGCTGGCCACGGTGGTCAGCCTGTTCATCCTGCTCCTCGGGATGCGCGCGATCTTCGACCTCAACGTGCGCCAGTTTCCCGAGGTCAAGAATGCCGTCGTCACTGTCAGCACCAGCTATATCGGCGCCGACGCCAACCTGATCCAGGGCTT
>PUOZ01000099.1 GCA_003553165.1 Thioalkalivibrio sp. | reverse complement strand
GTCTTCACCGAGCTGGAATTTCTGGACGTCGTGTTCGAGGAATCGTTGAAGGCGCGCGGCTGTGATGCCCGGCATATTGAAATACGTGCCGCAGATGACGGGGGCACGGTGACCGGGCAGGACGGGGAATGGTATTTCGAGGGCCTTCCTCCCGGCTTTGCCACGGTCATCGCCACTGAGCGCGTGTTCGGTCCGGATGCTGCGCCCTCCCTGCATTTCGTGCTCAGTGACGGACTGGCCACGGTCTCTGTCTACGTCGCCACCGGCGAGGAGGTCTCCGAGGCCTTCGAGGGGTACACGCGTTCCGGGGCCACCCATGCCGTGGCCAGGCCTGTGGCCGGGCACCAGGTGACGGTGGTCGGTGAGGTGCCGAAGAAGACGGTCGAATGGATTGCCGATTCGGCTCGTTTCCGGGCCGCGGCGGGTGCCGGCCAAGACGCACCGGCGCGCTGAATCTCCGGCGATGAGCGAGTGGATCGAGGAACAGGGCGTCGTCGTGAACGCCGATGATGCCTGGGCCACGGTACGCATGCAGCGTCAGTCCACTTGCGGTTCCTGTTCCGCTCGCAGCGGTTGCGGCAACGGCGTGTTGTCCGAGGTGCTCGGGCGCCGGGTGCTGGAGCTGCGCCTGGCCAATGTCCATGGCCTTAGACCCGGTGACCGGGTGACCCTGGGTATTCGCGACCGCGCGCTGGTCTCCGGTGCCCTGGCGATGTATCTCCTGCCGCTATTTGGCCTGATCGCGGCTCCCGCACTGCTTGGAGTCCTGCTGCCCGGCCTTTCCGAAGGCTGGCTGGTCGTTGCCGGTATCGGCGGTTTCGCATCGGGGCTGATGGTCGTGCGGCGCTGGCTGCGGACCCAGGGGCAGCGGTTCGAACCCGTGTTGCTGGGGTGCGAGCCTGCCCGCCTCTCGCCGGCACAGGTGGCCGGTGTCGGCGGCCTGTCCCGGCCTGATTCCTGAAAGCCGTGGGCGGAGACCGCGTGACGCTTGGGCAGGTCCAGGCGTCCCCGCCCACGGCGGCACGAGGCCCCTGGATGGCGGCCGACTTCGTGAACGGGAACTTGCGTGCCCGGATTCCCTCTAGAGTGATACTCACTGACCCCTGAAGGTGCACATGAAAGCTTATCGATGGTTCTTCCTGGCGACGGTGCTGATCGCACTCTCGGTACCGGCATCCGCACGCCACCTGCCGGATTTCGTCGATCTGGCGGAGAAATACAGCCCTGCAGTAGTGAACATTTCCGCTTCGCGTGAGCGCCCCGCACAGGAAGGCAGGGGAGGCGGAACACCCGAGATTCCCGAGGGCATGCCGTTCGGTGATCTCCTCGAGCGTTTCTTCGGTGAGCGGGGCCAACCCGGGGTGCCCGAGCGCTTCGAGCGTGGCTCGATGGGGTCCGGCTTCATCTACACCGACGACGGCTACATCCTGACCAATCACCACGTGATCGAGAACGGTGGCGAGATCGTGGTGCGCCTCTCCGACCGGCGCGTGTTCACCGCTGAACTGATCGGCTCCGACCCGCAGAGCGATGTCGCGGTGCTGAAGATCGATGCCGAAGATCTGCCGACGCTGAAGCTGGGAAGCTCGGAATCCCTGAGGGTGGGCGAATGGGTGCTGGCGATCGGATCCCCGTTCGGCTTCGACCACTCGGTGACGGCCGGCATCGTCAGCGCGAAGGGCCGCAGTCTCCCTTCCGACAACTACGTTCCCTTCATCCAGACCGACGTGGCCATCAATCCGGGTAATTCCGGCGGTCCGCTGTTCAACATGGACGGCGAGGTGGTCGGCATCAACTCGCAGATCTACAGCCGCACCGGCGGGTTCATGGGCCTGTCTTTCGCGATCCCGATCGACATGGCCGTCGAAGTGGCCCGGCAGCTGCGCGAGACCGGCACCGTTACTCGCGGCTGGCTGGGGGTGCTGATCCAGGAAGTGACGCGTGAACTGGCGGATTCCTTCGGCATGTCCCGGCCGACCGGTGCGCTGGTCGCGCAGGTGCAGCCGGACAGCCCGGCCGAAAAGGCCGGCTTCCGCACGGGAGACGTGATTCTGCGTTTCAACGGTATCGACGTGCCCCGCTCCAGTGCCCTGCCGCCGATCGTCGGCAGGACCCCTGTGGGTTCCGAAGTCGATGTCGACGTGCGCCGCGGCGACGAGGAGATCGTCATCGGGGTTACCATCGAAGCGCTCCCCGAGGAAGTGGCCAGTGCCCGCAGTCGCACGCCCGCGCCGCCGGTGCGGCCCCAGAGCCTGCTGGGGATGCAGGTCGAGCCCCTGACCGAAGAGGAACGTTCGGCGCTCGGCCTGGGCGAGTCAGGCATCCGGGTCATCGAGGTGACCGACAATCCCGCGCGCGCCGCGGGTGTCCGCTCCGGTGACGTGATCGCGCAGTTTGGCGGCGACCCCGTGACTTCCGTCGAAGACTTCCGGAAGCAGGTGGAAGCCGCCCCGGTCGGGCGATCGGTGCCGGTGTTGATTCACCGCGACGGCAACCCCGTGTTCATCGCCCTGCGCATCCCCAATTCGTGACCGGTGAACGGCGCGGACTCGCCGGCCGCCCCGGCTGGCAACCCGCGTCATCCGGCCGCGATTGCACTGAGGGTCAGCCGGTTCGCCGGCTGACCCTTTACCATCGAGTCGACTGCGGTCTCTGCGAGCGGATGCTTGCGGAGCTTTCGCTGCTGGAAAGCCGTTATACTTTCGCGCTTGAGCGTATCGACATCGATGAGGAGCCG
>PUOZ01000081.1 GCA_003553165.1 Thioalkalivibrio sp. | reverse complement strand
TCGGCGCACATCAGCTGGCGCAACTGGGGTCATGGCGAGGACGCCCGTTACTCGGCGATGCGCGAGGATCGCTCCGACTACGCCTTCGCCGTGCGCAGCCTGTTCACCATCTTCTGGTTGCAGGGAGCGCTGGTGGCGGTGATCGGGCTGCCGATGCTGGCCAGCGTGCAGGGCGGCAGCCCGCTCTGGACCCTGGTCTGGCTGGGCTGGGCGGTCTGGCTGTTCGGCTTCCTGTACGAGGCGGTCGCCGACTGGCAGCTCGCCCGTTTCAAGGCCGATCCCGCCAACCGGGGCAAGGTGATGGATCGGGGTCTCTGGCATTTCAGCCGCCACCCGAACTACTTCGGCGAGATCGTCCTCTGGCTCGGTTACGGCCTGATCGCGTTGGCGTTCGGTGGTTGGTGGGCGCTGCCCAGCGTCGCACTGATGATCTTCCTGATCCTGCGGGTTTCCGGCGTGACGCTGCTGGACCGCCATCTGAGCGGGAGCCGGCCCGGTTATCGCGAATACGCGCGGCGCACCAATGCGCTGATCCCGGGGCCGCCGAAGGCTTGACGCCCTCGCCCGCATGCCCGGGGCTTGCCGTTGGCGGCCCGCCCGGGCAGGATCGCGCTGTCGGGCCCCTGTCTTCAGGGCCGTGAAACGATACAATGCGCCGATGCCGGAACTGTCGATGCCCCCTGAACCCGTTCTTCCTGGTGCCCCATGTCGCCCGATGCCGTGAATGCAAGGCGCGAGGCGCTGCGTGCCATCGAGTTCAAGGGACGCATGATGCTGGTCTCGATCCTGCGTCTTCACACCGCGGAGGCCGCGGAACTCGATGTCGCCTTGGGTGCCCGGATGGCGGAGGCCCCCGAGTTGATGCGCGATATGCCGGTCGTGGTGGACCTGGAAGCGCTCGGCCCGGTCGCTTTCCCGGATCTGCTCGTCGCGATCGAGCACGTGCGCCGCCATGGGTTCAAGCTGATCGGGATCCACCAGGGCGAGGTTGCCAGCGATCCGTTGGCCGAGGCGAGCGGGCTGCCACTGCTGGTGCTGAGCGGCAAGGCTGCGGCGGAAGCGCCCCCGCCGCGCGCGAAGCCGGCCGAAGCCGCCCCGCCCGAGCCACCTCAAGCTGCGGTGTCGGTTCCCGCAGTGCACACCCCGACGCGGGTCGTGACCCAGCCGGTGCGCTCGGGGCAGCAGATCTATGCACGGGGGGGTGATCTGATCGTTACAGGCGCGGTGTCGGCCGGCGCCGAGGTGCTGGCGGACGGCCACATCCATGTCTACGGCACGCTGCGCGGCAGAGCCCTCGCGGGGGTGCGCGGCCTGGTTTCCGCCCACATCTATTGCCGGCGCCTGGATGCGGAACTGGTGTCCATCGGCGGCCACTACCGGATCGCCGAAGACATCCTCGACAGAGAACGCGGTGAGAATCGCCTGGTGACGCTGTCCGGTGAAACCATTGACATCACGGAAATCTAGGCGCTCGGAAGACGCCTCATTCGACGCCATATTCAAGGAGATGCAGGCTCTATGGCACGCATTGTAGTAATTACCTCGGGCAAGGGCGGGGTCGGCAAGACGACCACGTCAGCCGCGATCGCAACCGGTCTCGCGATGCAGGGGCGCAAGACGGCGGTCGTCGATTTCGACGTCGGCCTGCGCAACCTCGACCTTATCATGGGCTGCGAGCGGCGGGTCGTGTACGACTTCGTCAACGTCATCAATGGCGATGCCAATCTCCGTCAGGCGCTGATCAAGGACAAGCGCACCGACAACCTCTTCATCCTTCCCGCGTCGCAGACGCGCGACAAGGAGGCGCTGACCACCGAAGGCGTGGAGCGCGTGCTGGGGGAGCTTGCGAAGGAATTCGAGTTCGTGATCTGCGACAGCCCGGCCGGGATCGAGCGCGGGGCGCTGATGGCGTCGTACTTTGCGGACGAGGCGATCGTCGTGACCAACCCGGAGGTCTCGAGTGTTCGGGATTCCGACCGCATGCTGGGCATTCTCGCCAGCAAGACGAAGAAGGCGGAGCAGGGCGGCGGGGCCATCCCCGCGACGCTGTTGCTGACCCGGTATTCGCCTGCGCGGGTGGACAAGGGCGAGATGCTGAGCATCGAGGACGTGCAGGACATCCTGTCCATCGACCTCCTCGGCGTGATTCCCGAATCCCAGGCGGTGCTGAATGCCTCGAACTCGGGTATCCCGGTGGTGCTGGACGAGGATTCGGATGCGGGCCAGGCCTACCTGGACGCCGTGGCACGGTTCCTCGGTGAGGAGCGTCCCTACCGCTTCACCACGCTAGAGAAAAAAGGCTTCTTCGGACGCCTGTTCGGGGGCTGACCGGTATGGGTATCTTCGACTACTTCCGCTCCCCGAAGGTCAGGTCGGCGTCGCAGGCCAAGGAGAGGCTGCAGATCATCGTCGCCCGCGAACGCGCACATCGTTCGGGCCCCGACTATCTTCCGGCCCTGCACCGCGAAATCCTGGCAGTGATCCGCAAGTACGTGCACGTCGACGATGAGGCCGTGCAGATGAACCTCGAGCGCGAGGGCGACTGCGAAGTCCTGGAATTGAACATCACCCTGCCGGAAAAGGACTGACCGCCCTTCCAGGACCGCGACAGGCTGCTAGCGGCGCAGGAAGCGCAGCCACGCCCAGATATTGAGCAGGCTCATCAGCGACTGCGCGACGTAGGTGTAGGCGGCCGCCTTCAGGATGCGGTGTGCGTGCCGGTAATCGGTGTCGTGCAGGT
>PUOZ01000215.1 GCA_003553165.1 Thioalkalivibrio sp. | reverse complement strand
TCCCCAACCACCCTCCCGATGATCACGAAAGCTCCGCAGGGAATCCGCTCGTGCGCAACGCCCTCCCCCGCATGGCCGTCCCTTGTGGGAGGCGAGCCCTCTCGGCGACCGAACGGAGGAAGACCTTCGCCCAGAGGCTGGCCTCCCACAGGATCGTCTCTTGAAACAGCACCAATCCGACCACCGGCGGGGCTTCGGTGCTAACCAGGACTACCCTTGCCGCCATGGCGCAGACGCCGAAGGAAGCGGCATGTCCATGCCGCTGACCTTCCGCCCTGCCTCGGACTGCCCCGAGCGCGCACGAAGGATCGCCGCAGCGTTGATCGCCGGCGGACTGGCCTCGATGGAGGAACACGATCCCGGCGGACTAGTACTGACCTGCGGTCCGGAGGGCCTGACCCTCACCGCCCGGGGAACGGACCAGCCCTTGTCCCTGTACCTCGATTTCGTCCGCGGTCCGCAGGGCTACCGCCTCGCGCATGCCGGACAGGCCCGCGAGGACCTGATCCGCGCCCTGGGCCGACTGCCCAAGGGCAGCACGGTCATCGATGCCTCCACCGGGCTGGGACGCGACGCCCTGGTACTCGCGGCCCGGGGCTACCGGGTGATTGCGCTGGAACGTCACCCGATACTGGCAGCGCTGCTCTCCGACGCCCTGCAGCGGGCCGCCGGACATCCGGCCCTGGAGCCCGCGCTGGCGCGCCTGGACTTCCGCCAGGCGGACGCCGGGGAATGGTTGGCGGAGAACGACACGCTGTTTGACGCGGCGGTGTTCGACCCGATGTTTCCGCCCCGCAGCAAGGACGCAGCGGTGAAGAAGGAGATGCAGGTCCTGCAGCGCCTGTTGGGCGCGACCCCCGACCCCGATGCACCGGCCACGCTGGCGGCCCTGAGGCGCCACGTCCGGCGGCGCGTGGTGGTCAAGAGGCCGCTGCATGCACCACACGTCGGGGACCAGACCCCGGCCCACGAACTTCGCGGGCGCAGCACCCGGTTCGATATCTATCTTCCCGTGTGAGCCGCGCCGAGGATCAGCCGCATCCCATCGATCCGGTGTGGAGGGATCTCCAGGTTGCGCATCGCCGGCTGGCCCTTGTAGACGCGTCCCGCGAAGTCGTAACGGCCCTGGCGGCAACGGTCCCGGAAGCCGCCCTCCCAGCCCGCTTCCGCGCCTGGCGGCACGATCTCGAGGTCACAGCCGAGATCCGTGCTCTCCGCGTAGACCACCAGCCATTCGGGAGCCCAGCCCCGATGGGGTGCCGACATGCCACGCGGCCTGCGATCGAAACGCGAGGCCGGGTCGTACAGGGCCTCGTCCTCGGCGAGGGCCTCGAACATCACAAGGTCGCGGTGCAACACGAGAACACGGCGACCATTCCACGAGAGACGGTGCGCCTCGCCGGCGTCGATGCTCCGCAGATCGACCTCCAACGGCAGTTGGATGTCGCCTCCGGGCCTGGAGAACAGGCCGCTGATCAGCAGGCCGACAAAGAAAACCAGCGCGAACAGGCCCATCAGCTTCAACGAGACCCGAAGGCGCAGCCGCAGAGGTGTGTCTCGATCCATGTGGGCTTGACCCGATTCGTGCGGGAAAGATCCGGCGCATAGCCGGACGCGGGCAGGAACGCGTAGAATCCAGCTCATGAGCCGAAGAGAGAGTTTCACCCGCGATCGCCGCTACGTCGGCATCCACAACGACCTCCATGGCGGCATGACTGCGATGGGCGGCATCATCAAGGACGCCTGGGTCTTCGGACTGCTCCCCGAGACCGAGACCTGCGAGGGCTGGCAACTGGCGCAGATCCAGATGCTGCACGACCGGGTGGCCGCCGAATGGGACAAATACGGCCTGCTCGTTCGCAACCTGCCGCCGGAACTCAAGGAGCGGCACAGCCGCATCCACGCCGAGGCGATCCAACGGGCGCGGGAACTCGGCTGGGAGCCCGGCCTGGACGTCGACAGCGACATGGGCGAAAGCGAGGAACCCGTGCTGCCGAAGTAACGACCCGGCGGCGATCAGTCCCGGAAGTTCTGGTACTGCAGGGGCCGGTCGAAGGTCTGTGCACGCAACAACGCAATCACCTGCTGCAGGTCGTCGCGCTTCTTGCCGGTCACGCGGATCTGGTCTTCCTGCAGGCTGGCCTGAACCTTGATCTTGGCGTCCTTGATCAGCCGCTGGATACGCTTCGCCAGATCCGCCTCGATCCCCTGTCGGATCAGGATGTCCTGCTTCACCGCCATGCCGGACTTGGTGACCTCCTGCGGGTCCATGCAGGCGACGTCGATGCCGCGCTTGGCGAGCTTCATGCGTACAATATCGAGGACCTGTTCGAGCTGGAATTCCGCGTCGCCCTTCATCTGGATGGTCGTGTCGCTCAGCTCCACGGCGGCAGACGTTCCCTTGAAATCGAAGCGGTTCTCGATCTCGCGCCGCGCCTGGTCGACGGCATTGCGCAGTTCGGGAAGATCCACCTCGGACACCACATCGAAAGACGGCATTGCAACCTCCGTTAATGGGAAAACGACGTATGGCGGTTCGTACACTGATTGTACTCGGAGCCGGTTTCTCGGGCCTCGCCGTAATCCTCGGTGCCTTCGGCGCCCATGGACTCGAGGCGCGCCTGTCGGAACGGGCGCTGGCGACCTGGCACACCGGCGTGCAGTACCACTTCACCCACGCCCTGGCGCTGCTGCTGCTCGCGGCACTGTGGGAACGCGTCAGCCCCGGCTGGGGGCTCACCG
>PUOZ01000283.1 GCA_003553165.1 Thioalkalivibrio sp. | reverse complement strand
TTCCTCCGTTCGGTCGCCGAGAGGGCTCGCCTCCCACAAGGGACGGCCATGCGGGGGAGGGCGTTGCGCACGAGCGGATTCCCTGCGGAGCTTTCGTGATCATCGGGAGGGTGGTTGGGGAGGGTTGGCGCCTCCCACAAGGGACGGCCATGGAGGGGAGAGCGTTGCGCGGGAGCGGATTCCCTGCGGAGCTTTCGCGATCATCTGGAGGCGGGCTGGGGAGGTTTCGAACCGGAGGACGCGTCGCCGCGCAAAGGCACGCACTGTGCGCCGGCGTCCGGCCGACACAGGCGCAGCCGCCGCTCGGGCAATGCGTGCGGAACCCTCAGTAGTGCGGCGGAGGTGGTTCATCGGCCGGGTCGCTGGCCGGCTGGGCCGCCAGCGCCTGCACACGTTCCGAGAGTTCCTGGAGCTGGCGGGTAAGGCGCGTGTTGGCCTGCTGCAGGTGCAGCAATTCCTCCCCCTGGCCCTCCAGTGCGTACTCCTGGTGCGCGATGCGGATCTCCAGTTCCTCGATGCGGCGTTCGAGTTCCATCGCGGATTGCCCTTCAGGCGGGTTCATGATGCCACGACGTTGCGCGGAGCCCCTGCAACGAAGGCCTCGATGTTGGCCCGCACCTCTTCGAGCACGTTCTGGCGCGCGCTTCGGGCCGCCCAGGCCGTGTGGGGTGTCAGTACCAGGTTCGGGATGTCCGTCGCCAGCAGCGGATGGTCGGCGGGCGGGGGTTCGGGATCCACCACGTCGATGCCGGCGCCGCCGAGATGGCCTGAGCGCAGGGCTGCCGCCAGCGCCTGGGGCTCGACCAGGCCGCCTCGGGCGGTGTTGATCAGCAGGCTGCCGGTCGGCATCGTCGCAAGGCGTCGCGCGTCGATCAGATCCCGGGTCCGCTCGGTGAGCGGGCAGTGCAGGCTGAGCGCGTCGAGTTCGGGCAGGAGGTCGTCGAGGGCCGGGCGGTCATCGGCGCCCGACGCATCGGGGCGCAGGCTGCCCGCGACCGTGACCCGCATACCGAAGGCCTCGGCCATCCTGCCGGTGGCCTGTCCCAGCACGCCGTGGCCGACGATGCCCAGGTGCATGCCGGCCAGCGTGCGGATCGGGTGGTCCAGCAGGCAGAACTGGTCCGATTCGCTCCAGCGCCCCGCGCGGATGTCGGCCCGGTAGGCATCCATGCGCGTCACCAGCGTCAACAGGAGCGCGAAGACGTGCTGCACCACGGAGTCGGTCGCGTAGTTGCGCGCGTTGCAGACCGGCACGCCGCGTGCCGACGTGGCCGCGAGATCGATGTTGTTGGTGCCGGTCGCCGCCGTGCAGACCAATTTCAGGCGCGGAGCCGCTGCGATGGCCCCGGCGCCGAGCACAACCTTGTTGGTGACGACCACCTCCGCATCCCGGATACGATCCGGAATCTGCTGCGGCGCGGTGCGCTGGAAGAAGTCCCAGTGCGGCAGGACGTCGCGCAGTGGCTGCAGATCGAGGTCCCCGCGGTCCACCGTGTTCAGATCGAGAAAGACGCCCCTCATGTCATCGCCCCTATGGAAAGGACCCAAGGTATTCCCGGACCCAAAACGAAAACAAGCCCCGACGGGCGGGGCCTGTTCCGGACTTCCTGTGGATGTCAGCTGTCGCCGCTGAAGGCATGGAACAGGTTCAGCAGGTGCAGGAACATCACGTAGAGGTTGGCGTACAGGGACACCGTCATCACGATGTAGTTGGCTTCGCGATCGTGGATCATGCGGCTGGTGTCGTACAGGATGGCCGCGGAAAGCAGCAGCACGACAGCAGCAGAGATGGTCAGCGACAGGGCCGGGATGCCCAGGAAGAGGTTGGCGACGATGGCGACCAGGGCCAGCACCAGACCGACGATCAGGAAGCCGCCCAGAAAGCTGAAGTCCTTCTTGGTGGTCAGCGCATAGCCGGACAGCGCAACGAAGGCCACCGCCGTGGTACCGAAAGCATTACCGACGATCTGCGGACCATTGGGCAGGCCGAGGTACATGCTCAGGATGGGCCCGAGGAAGAACCCGAGCACGCCGGTGAAGACAAAGGTCAGCACCAGTCCCAGCACGGAGTTGCGGGCGGCGTGGATTGCAAACGGGCCGCCGATCAGCACGCCGATCATCAGGATCCAGTGCACGGGCGGGGCGTTGATGGCCATCGCCGTGAATGCCATCACGGCGCTGAAGGCCAGCGTCAGCGACAGGAGCAGGTACGTGTTGCGGATGACCTGATTGGTGCGGATGGTTTCCGCGACGGTGGTGTGGCCCGTACGGGCGCGGGCAAGACGTTCTTCTGCCACGGTTGGATCCTCCTGTTGAAACGGTGAATGCTGCGCAGTGTACCCGCAGGCGGCGCCATGTGCAGCCTGCCCGCATTGGATTGGGGTTCTTGATTCGCACCAAAGCTCCGCAGGTGGTCGGATTGCCGCAGGTTCAAGGGACGCCCTGTGGGAGGCCAGCCTTTGGGCGAAGGTTTCCCGCCGTTCGATCGCCGATAGGGCTCGCCTCCCACAGGGTACGCATCTGATTGCGGTTTGCCGGGCTTGTTCCCCGAATGCTGCCAGCCGGCTGCCGGGACCTCGGTTCAGCCGGTTGCCGCAGAGGTCATCCCTCCGGCTTCTCCTTCTCCTTCTCGCTCTCGACGCGTGCCTGGACCGCGGCCACCGAGGCATCGGTGGAGCGGAAGATGTTTTCCTTGCCGATCACCTCGTCCAGGCCGGTGCGTTCCATCACTTCCAGTACCTGTGCCTTGAGCCCTGCGA
>PUOZ01000014.1 GCA_003553165.1 Thioalkalivibrio sp. | reverse complement strand
TGCTCGGCCAGCCGCCGGCGCATGCGCTGGCGGTGATTCCACGGCTCTACAGTCTGTGCGGGGACGCCCAGACCGTGGCGGTCGAGGCGCTGCTGAGCCTGGTCGAGAGCGGGACCGTCGATGCTGGCAGGGCTTCCGGTTGGGCCGAACGCATCCGTCTCGAGAACATCCGTGAACACCTCTGGCGCCTCGGACTGGACTGGCCCAGGATGGCCGGTGCCGCTCCGCAGCCAGGCCCCCTGCGCGAGTTGCTGACCGGTCGTGAACGCTTCGCGCAGGATCAAGAGGCTGCTTGCGCCTGGGCACAGCAGACGTTCATCACGTTGTTCGGGGATGTTGCGCCGTCCTGGCTGGATCACGGGGACCCGCAAGCCTTCGAGCGCTGGCTGCGCGATGCGCCGACGGGTCTTGCAGTGCTGCTGCGGGAATTGCAGCCGCGGCTTGCCGGGCTGGGTCGCTCGCAGGCACCGTTGTTTCGGGACGCCGATCTGGAACCCCTGGTACAGGATGTGCTGCCCAGGCTTCGCGACGACCCCGAGTTCCACTGGCGCCCGGACTGGCGCGGGCGCGTCTTCGAGATGGGGCCCTTGGCGCGCCATCGCGAACGGCCCCTGATCGCGGCGCTGCTGGCGCAATGGGGTGCAGCGGATTCCTGGATTCGGGTGGTGGCACGGGTGGTCGAACTGGCCCAAGGCTTACAATCCCTGGCCGAGGGCGCGGCTGCGGCACACGCGCTGGCCTGGCAGCTGCGGGGTGACGAGGCCGTCGTGGCGCTGGAGATGGCCCGCGGCGTGCTGCTGCACTGGATACAGGTCGATGCAGGACGCATCGGTGACTACCGTATCGTCGCGCCCACGGAATGGAACTTCCATCCGCGGGGTCCGATGCTGGAGGGCCTGCTGCAGTTGCGAGGCGGCGATGAACAAGGGTTGCGGGAGGCCGTGGCCCTGCAGGTGATGGCCCTGGATCCCTGCGTGCAATACCAGGTGGAGATCGTCCATGCATGAAATGTCCCTGGCCGAGGGCATCCTGCGCATCATCGAGGATCAAGCCGCCGAGCGGGGCTTCGACCGGGTCTTGCGGGTCAGGGTCGAGGTTGGCCGGCTGGCCGGCGTCGAGATCGCGGCTCTGCGCTTCAGCTTCGACGCCGTGATGAACAACAGCATAGCGGAATCGGCGGTGCTCGAGATCATCGAGACACCCGGCCAGGGTTGGTGCCTGGATTGCAGTGCGAGCGTGGAAATCGGTGCCCTGTACGATGCCTGCCCCCTCTGCGGCGGGTACCGGGTACAGGCGACCGGCGGCATGGATATGCGGGTGCTGGACCTGGAGGTGGATACGGCCGAGCCGCAGCCGTCCAACAATGGAGCCCCTGCTCGCTGAGGGCGCCGATCCCCTTGTATCGACCAGGGTATCGAACGCACGGGAAGGTGAGCCAGCGCAATACCCTGGCGCGGCATTGGGACCATTCTTGGTCCTCGACACGGTTGCGCTGGCTCGAATCGATCAGCAGCAGGTGCCCGCGCGGCGGATCACCGGGCAAAGCCCCACGATTCGCCTCATGAACAGCGGGGGAGTAGCCGCTGCGATTACCATTGCCGCTCGAGGAAGCGGATCTCAGGAGGTCACCGATGTGCACGGTATGCGGTTGCGGAGAAGGCGAGACGCGGGTGGAAGGGCGGCCGGTGGGCTCCCATGAACACGAGCATCGCCATGCCGACGGCACGGTGCACAGCCACGCCCACGACCATGTGCGCGACCACGAGCATGGTGCCGGGCATGAGCATCAGCACGGCCACCAGCACATGCACCGTCATGTCGATGGCACGGTGCACGTCCATGTCCACGATCATGCAGGTGAACACGGGCATGGCGAGGCGCACGGGCATCGGCACGAGCACGCGCATCCCCATCGTCATGGGGACGGCACCGAGCACAGCCACCCGCACGATCACGCGCGGGAGCACGGCCATGGGGCGGGGCACGAGCATCAACACGCGCAGCCTCACCAGCACGAACACCGTCACGCCGACGGCACGGTGCACGCGCATCCGCACGACCACGATGCCCATCATGGTCACGGCACCGGCCATGACCATGGCCACGCCGCCGCCGAGGCACCCGCGCGGTCCGGAGACGATTTTCACTATGGGCAAGGCCCGGCGCACGCGCATGCTCCGGGCATGACCCAGGAGCGGATGGTCCGTATCGAGCAGGACATCCTCGGCAAGAACAACGCGTACGCGAACAGCAACCGCGAACATTTTCAGCGGCAGGGCATCCTGGCCCTGAACCTCGTCTCCAGCCCCGGTTCCGGCAAGACCAGCCTGCTTACCGCGACGATCGAGCAGCTGCAGGGACGCTACCCGGTCAGCGTGATCGAGGGCGACCAGCAGACCAGCAATGACGCCGAGCGCATTCGGGCCACCGGTGCACCGGCGGTGCAGGTGAATACAGGCAAGGGCTGTCACCTCGACGCGCACATGGTCGGGCATGCGGTCCAGCATCTGAAGCTGGAAGGGCGCGGTCTGCTGCTGATCGAGAACGTCGGCAACCTCGTCTGTCCGTCGGCCTTCGATCTCGGCGAGGCACACAAGGTGGTGATCCTCTCGGTCACCGAGGGCGAGGACAAGCCGTTGAAATACCCGGACATGTTCCACGCCTCGGCCCTGATGATCCTGAACAAGATCGCCCTGCTTCCCTCCGTCGATTTCGATGTCGAGCGCTGCATCGAGTATGCGCGGCGGATCACCCCGAAGCT
>PUOZ01000046.1 GCA_003553165.1 Thioalkalivibrio sp. | reverse complement strand
TGCATAGGAGTGCTGTGATGTCCGTCATCAAGATGACCGATCTCGACCTGAAGGGTAAGCGCGTATTGATCCGTCAGGATCTGAACGTTCCCGTGAAGGAAGGCAGAGTCACCTCCGACGCACGTATCCGCGCCAGCCTGCCGACGGTGCAGCAGGCACTGGAAGGGGGTGCCCGCGTGATGCTGATGTCGCACCTCGGACGCCCCACCGAAGGCGAATTCTCCGAGGCCGATTCGCTGGCGCCGGTGGCGACCCACATGGGCTCCCTGCTCGGCCGCGAGGTGCGACTCGTGCGTGACTACCTGGACGGTGTGGAGCTGGCGGACGGCGAGGTCGTGCTGCTGGAGAACGTGCGCTTCAACAAGGGGGAGAAGAAGGACGCCGAGGACCTGGCGAAGAAATACGCCGCCCTGTGCGACGTCTTCGTGATGGACGCATTCGGTACCGCCCACCGCGCCCAGGCGTCGACCCATGGCGTCGGCAAGTTCGCCCCGACCGCCTGCGCCGGTCCGCTGCTGGCCGCGGAGCTGGATGCGCTGGGCAAGGCCCTGGACAACCCGAAACGGCCGCTGGTTGCGATCGTCGGCGGCTCCAAGGTGTCGACCAAGCTGACGGTGCTGGAATCGCTGTCGACGGTCGTCGACCAGTTGATCGTCGGCGGCGGCATCGCCAACACCTTCATCGCCGCCCAGGGACACCCGGTCGGCAAGTCGCTGTGCGAGCACGATCTGGTCGACGAGGCGAAGCGGCTGATGGCTGCGGCCAAGGCCAAGGGCGGTGAGATCCCGGTGCCCACCGACGTGACCGTCGGCCAGGAATTCTCGGAGTCGACCCCGGCCACCGTTAAGCAAGTGGCCGATGTCACCGACGGCGACATGATCTTCGACGTCGGTCCGGAGACCGCATCGTCCTACGCCCAGCTGCTGCGCAAGGCCGGCACCATCGTCTGGAACGGTCCGGTCGGCGTGTTCGAGTTCGACCAGTTCGCCCACGGCACCAAGGCCTTGGGTGAGGCCATCGCCGAGAGCGACGCCTTCTCGATTGCCGGCGGCGGCGATACCCTCGCGGCGATCGACAAGTACGGGTTGTCCGAGCGCATCAGCTACATCTCCACCGGTGGCGGCGCGTTCCTGGAGTTCCTCGAGGGCAAGACCTTGCCGGCGGTCGCGATGCTCGAAGAGCGGGCCAAGGGCTGAGCCCCGTCGGGCGACCACCCATGGGAATATGCCGTACATGAGACGTACCAAGATCGTAGCGACGCTGGGACCGGCGACCGACAGCGAAAAGGCGCTGGAGAAGCTGGTCCGCGCGGGTGTCGACGTGGTCCGCGTCAATTTTTCCCACGGGGATCCCGACAGCCATCGGCAGCGGGTGCGGCGCTTGCGCGAGATCGCGGATCGCGTCGGCCGCTGCGTTGGCGTGCTCGGCGACCTGCAGGGCCCCAAGATCCGCATTGCCCGCTTTCGCGACGTGAAGATCGATCTGAACGAAGGCGACAGGTTTGCGCTCGACGCGAGCCTGGCGCCGGATGCGGGCGACCAGACCCAGGTCGGATTGACCTACACTGACCTGCCCGGCGACGTGCAGGCGGGCGACGTGCTGTTGCTTGACGACGGACGTCTCGTCCTGAAGGTGGATTCGGTCGCGGGGCTGCGCATCGAGACGACGGTGGTGGTCGGTGGCACGCTGTCCGACAACAAGGGAATCAACCGGCAGGGCGGCGGCCTGTCCGCGCCCGCGATCACCGACAAGGACCGCGACGACATCCGCCTGGCAGCCGAACTCGAGGTCGACTTCCTGGCCGTCTCCTTTCCGCGCTCGGCACAGGACATTCACCTCGCCCGGACCCTGCTGCGCGAGGCCGGCGGCGATGCCGCGATCTGCGCCAAGATCGAGCGGGCCGAGGCGCTGGAGCTGATCGACGAGATCATCTCCGCCTCCGACGTGATCATGATCGCGCGCGGCGATCTCGGGGTGGAGATCGGTGACGCCGAGTTGCCGGCGGTACAGAAGAACCTGATCACCCGGGCACGCAAGCTGAACCGCGTGGTGATCACCGCGACCCAGATGATGGAGTCGATGATCGTGAACCAGATCCCGACGCGGGCCGAAGTCTTCGACGTGGCCAACGCGGTACTGGATGGTACCGATGCGGTGATGCTCTCGGGCGAGACGGCTACCGGCCGGTACCCGGACAAGGTGGTCGACAGCATGAGCCGGATCTGCGAGGCGGCCGAACGGCAGCGCGCGGCCAGGCAGTCGACCCATCGCATGGACAGCTATTTCGGTCGCGTCGACGAGGCCATTGCGATGGCCACGATGTACACTGCGAACCATCTCGACGTCGCTGCGATCGCGGCGCTGACCGAGTCCGGCTCGACCGCGTTGTGGATGTCGCGCATCAGTTCGGGTATTCCGATTTTTGCGCTGACCCAGCACCACAAGACCAGCCGCCGTCTGACCCTGTACCGGGGGGTCTATCCCGTGCGCCTTCCGACCGTGCCCGATACCCATGCAGAGACCAACCGGGAGGCCATTCGCCTGCTCCTGGACAAGGGCGTCGTGAAGGAGGGCGAACTCGTCATCATCACCAAGGGCGACCTCAATGGCGTGCAGGGCGGCACCAACGCCATGAAGATCGTGCGCGTGGGCGAGACCGTCCCGCTGAACTGATACCATTCCTGCAAAGAGCACTGATCCATCCCCACCCGAATCCTGTAAGGAGGAACACCCATGGCACTGATTTCACTTCGCCAGTTGCT
>PUOZ01000178.1 GCA_003553165.1 Thioalkalivibrio sp. | reverse complement strand
GCCGCCCCTCGAACACCGCGCGCCCGATCGCAGCCAGTTCGCGGGCCGTCGTCACCATGCCGCCTTCGGCCTGCACCGAGGCCAGATACCGCGGCAGATGCAGGCGCCGCGATCCGGCGTAGAACCAGACCGGGCGTTCATCCGCCGGGTCGGAATAGATGTAGGTCGCGCGCAGCCCCAGGGGTGCGAAAACCTCTGCCGCGAACAGGTCAGGCAGGCTCTGTCCGGTGACGCGCTCGAGAATCGCGCCCATGAGCTGGTAGTTGGTATCGGAATAGGAAACCTTCCCCTTCTGACCGGGCAGGAACTGCGCCTCTGTTTCTCTTACTGCGAGCAGCGTGCGCTCCAACGGCCATGGGCTGTCCTGGCCAGCCATCAGGGCATCCGCCGGTGTGCGCCCGTCCGGCCCCTTGAGCGAGAAATAATCTCGCAGCCCGGTCTGGTTGGAGATCAGGTGACGGATGGTGATACGGTCGGTATGGTCGCCCCCCTTGCGCCGATGCAGCCCGCCGATCATCTCGTCTGGCAGATGGGCGGCCATGGGATCGTCGAGCCTGATGCGCCCGGCCTCCACCTGTCGCATGGTCACGATCGTCACAACCAGCTTGGTGGTGCTGGCGGCGCAGAACGGACTTTCCGGCGACAGATCGCCCGCCGCCGCGACATGGGGCCCTTGCGCGGCGCGGTGATCGACGGCCAGGACCGCACCATGGACATGCCGCGACCGGACCATCCGTCGCGCCTGAGCCTCGATCAACGCTGTCGTCAGTTTCGCCATTACCCTGGCATTCCATCTGTTATCGTCGCCCCATGGAATCGGGGCTGGTGAAGCTGTATACGGGGCCGATTTGTCTGCGCGGTTTCGGTTCCATGTCGGTGCTGGAAACTGGAATCCTCCGCTCAGGTCGCCCGGTCGCGGCATGCGCAAACCCGCCGACAATGGCGCGCCACCAGTCGATGCCGGCGGGGGTAAAGGGTTCCAGCATCTGCTGGGCATGAACGTTGAAGCAGAGGTAAAGCCGCAAGCCCTCCTCGGGCGCGGGTTGCGGTTCGGGCAGCGGTAAGAGCGAGGTGATCGGCCGCGACTGCACCAGATAGATCCGCCCGCCCTCGATGGCTCATTCCAGAACCTGCGGGCTGTCGAAATACCGCTGCGCCCGCACCCCCAGCGCGGCCAGTTCCGCCACTTCAGCGTCACTCAGGCTGACGGCGCGGCGCTTGTCTTCGGGCATGGGCCGGTTGACGGTGCCCCTTCCCTCGCGCAGCGTCACCACCTGCTTGTCGGACAGACGATGGTCGAAGACTTCGCCCGCGCCATCCAGCACCCAGTTGTCGGGGCTCCCATCGCACGGGTTCTCCTGGGTCTATGACGCAGCCCCCGGCACAACAGAGCGGCGCCTTCATCGATTCCATCTGCGCCACTTTTCGCTACCTTACGTGGAACCAAGGGAGAATCCGATGGCACTTGCAATGGGCCTGCTGAAAACGGTTGGATCGGTCGTCCTGATCGCGGGTGTGACCGGGGTCGCGATAGGGCTGTGGGGTAGTGCGCGGGATGTCCGAAACACCCAGGCGGTCTGGAACGCGTTACTGACCCAGCGCGAGTCTGCGCCGGAATCCTTCGATCCGGTCATGGTCGCCGACCTGCCGGAGATCGCGCAGCGCTATTTCGGCAACGCCATCGCGCCGGGCACGCCGCTGCACAGGGTGGCCCGGCTGGAGATGGAAGGGTCGCTGATTCTGAACGGCCGCGAGATGCCGATGCACGCCGACCAGATCCTCGCTCCGGCGCACGGCTTCGTCTGGCGAGCGCGTGCCGGTTCGGGAGCGGTCCGCTTCTCCGGCTCCGATGGGTATCGCGCAGGCCAGACGAGCTGGACCCGGTTCTGGCTGTGGGGCGTGCTGCCCGTCGCCCGCGTCGCCGACACCGAGGACCACGCCCGTGCCGCCGCGGCGCGGATGGTGATGGAGACCGTGTGGGTGCCGGCCACGCTGCTGCCACAGTCCGGGGCGGTGTGGACGCAGACGGGACCGGATCAGGCGGAGGTCCGGTTTCCGGAGGTGCCGGGGGTGGAGCCCGTTCACCTGACCCTCGACGCCTCCGGCCAGGTCGTGGAGATGCGCACGCTACGCTGGTCGGACGCCAACCCGGACCGAACCTATCGCCTGCAACCCTTCGGCGGGCGGATGCTGGCGCACGACACCCATCAGGGCTTTACCATCCCCACCGCGATGGAGATCGGCAATTTGTACGGTATGCCCGACTACGTTCCGTTCTTTCGCGCTCGCATCACTCGCGTGGCATTTTGAAGCACGGGGCGGTTCCCCGATCTCAGAACCGCGCGCGTCCGACGCTCCTCCGATACGAGTGGATTGGGCCAACGGGTGATCGTGTTTCGTTGCATAAGCGCCAGGGCTGGGTGTTGTGTCCGGACGGTGCGCGCACTGCAAATGGGATCAGTTGCTGGGCAACAGCGTTCATCAAGCGCCCTCGATGTGTGTTGGAGAATCAATCGAAGAAGAAAAATACCCTGTCATGCTGAGCAAGGGCATGAAGAACAGGGCGGCGAGCAGGGCGGATACCGAGGCGAACGGGGCGGGGGACGTCAGCGGGAGTCCTTGGGCCGCCGCGCTCGCGTAGAAGAGCAGGGGTACGCCGAGCAAGAGGAACGCGTACCACCCCCAGGAACTGCGCCAGAGCAGCAGCGGGGACAGGAAGCGCCGAAGACCGCTGACACCTGAAACGAACCCAACAATGACAAGTG
>PUOZ01000126.1 GCA_003553165.1 Thioalkalivibrio sp. | reverse complement strand
GCCGAGGAACGGGGGGTGGTGCTGCAGGTCGGTCACCTGGAACGCTTCAATGCGGCACTGCAGCGGCTCATGGAAAACCCGTTGAATCCGCGCTTCATCGAATGCCACCGGCTGGCTCCTTTCAAGCCCAGAGCCACCGATGTCTCGGTCGTGCTGGACCTGATGATCCACGACATCGACATCATCCTGGACCTGGTGGACTCGCCCCTGACCGAAGTCCGCGCATCGGGCGCAAGCATCCTGACCAGCGACATCGACATCGCCAACGCCCGTCTCGAATTTGCCAACGGCTGCGTCGCCAACGTCACCTCCAGCCGCGTCAGCACGAAGTCCGAACGACGCATGCGAATCTTCCAGCCGCATGGCTATGCCTCGGTGGATTTCCAGAACCGTGTCCTGGCCGTGCATCATCTCGGCGACGACGATCCGGGCACCGGAGTCCCCGAGATCGACAGCGAGGAATGGGCATTCGAAGACTCGGATGCCCTGCTGGCCGAGATCCAGTCCTTCGTGGCTGCCGTACGCGGCGAACACCCTGCGGTCGTCAGCGGGCGGGCCGGGCAACGGGCGCTGGAAGCAGCGACGCAAATCACGGACCTGGTCTACTCCAACCTGAATGTAATGAACAAGTCGGCAAGCGGACGCAACGCGGGAGATGACGAATGATTCCGATGGTCGACCTGCAGCGCCAGTACCACGATCTGCGTGGAGAAATCGACGCGGCCGTTGCCGAGGTGCTCGAGAGTACGCGGTTCATCCTCGGACCCAACGTCCAGGCCCTGGAGTCGGAACTTGCGGAGTATCTTGGCGTGACCCATGCGGTGACCTGCGCGTCCGGAACCGATGCCCTGCATCTGGCCCTGCGCGCGGCCGATCTTGGGCCCGGGGATGAGATCATCACCACCCCGTTCACCTTCATCGCCACTGCGGAAGCCATCCGCTATGTCGGCGCGGAACCGGTCTTCGTCGACATCGACCCGCGCACCTTCAACATCGACCCAGAGGCCGTTGCCGCGGCGATCACGCCGCGCACGCGGGCGATCCTCCCGGTCCACCTGTTCGGGCAGCCGGCGGACATGCCAGCCCTGACCCGCCTGGCGGAGGACCATCTGCTGCTGCTGATCGAGGACTGCGCGCAATCCTTCGGCGCACACATCGGGGGCGTGCAGACGGGCAGTGCAACCGCATTCGGCTGCTTCAGCTTCTTCCCAAGCAAGAACCTCGGGTGTTACGGCGACGGTGGCCTCGTCACCACCAACTGCACCCCTGCCGCAGAACGCCTGCTGAAACTGCGCAATCATGGCTCCAAGGTCCGCTACCATCACGACGAGATCGGCTACAACTCCCGGCTCGACGAGATCCAGGCTGCCATCCTGCGCGTCAAGCTCAAGCGCATCGACGAGTTCAACCAGGCGCGTCGCCGCGTGGCGGGACGCTACGCCGAGGTGCTCGACGACCTCGACGTCGAGATCCCGTACGAGGACGGCATCGGGGTCCACGTCTACCACCAGTACACCGTGCTGACCGACCATCGCGAAGCGATCATGAAGGCGTTGCAGGAGGCCGACATCGGGCATGCCGTCTACTATCCGATCCCCCTCCACCGCCAGGCAGCCTTCGATCGTCGGGAAAAGGCGCCCCCGAACCTGCCCGTCTCGGAGTCCGTGGCCGCCCGCTGCCTGTCCCTGCCGGTGTTTCCGGAGCTGGAGGATTCCCAGATCGACTTCATCGGGGAACGTATCCGCGCGGCGCTGGGCTGAGCCGCTCGTGGTTCAGGCGAGACGGACGCCGCGGCCGATGACGCATCCTGACCCGTTGCGGCACTGACATGCCCGAAGCCCACATCGTCGTCTGCGCGGGCGAGACCTCGGGCGACAACCTCGCCGCGGGAATGATACGCGCCGCCCACGCCCTGCGGCCCGACCTTGCTTTCACCGGCATGGGCGGCGAGCAGATGCGCGCGGCCGGCACGAAAACGCTGATCGACGTGTCCGAACTCGCGGTGATGGGCCTGTGGGAGGTCATCACCCAGTATCCGCGTCTCCGGGGACTGTTGCGAAGGATGCAGCGTCACCTGGAAGCGACCCGGCCCGATCTCCTGGTCCTGGTCGACTACGTCGAGTTCAACCTGCGACTCGGCGCCCATGCGCGCAGTCTGGGCATACCGGTCCTGTTCTACGTGAGCCCGCAGATCTGGGCCTGGCGTCAGCAGCGCATCCACCGGATCAAGCGCAGCGTCGACGCGATGGCCGTGCTGTTCCCCTTCGAACGGGCCATATACGAGGAACACGGAATTCCGGTCCGCTACGTGGGCAACCCGCTGGTGGACCAGGTCGCCGCTGGCGATCGCGATCTGCGGGCCGAGCTCGGTCTGGCACCGGCTCAGCGGCTGATCGGCCTCCTTCCCGGCTCCCGCTCCGGCGAGATCCGCCGCCATTGGCCGGTGCTGGTCGAGACCGCGCGCTGCCTGCTGGCCCACCGCCAGGACCTGCACTTCGTCGTGCCGCTCGCATCGGGGGTGACCGAACAGATGCTCGACGACGCGGCGCCACGCGACGGGCTGCCGCTGACCCTGCTCAGTGGCAACGGCCGAGCCCGGGATGTGATGGCCTGCAGCGATCTGCTGCTGATCAGTTCCGGCACCGCAACCCTCGAGGCCGGACTCCTGCAGGCTCCGATGATCGTGATCTATCGGGTGGCGCCCCTCAGCTACGCCGTGTTCTCACGCCTCGTGCGCGTTCCGCACATCGCGCTGGTGAACATCG
>PUOZ01000051.1 GCA_003553165.1 Thioalkalivibrio sp. | reverse complement strand
TATGCAGTCCTTGCGGGCCTGGCGGCCTTCGGCATCGGCAACATGGTGCAGGCCAATACCATGGCCCACGCCCTCGAGACCGGCATGGGCATCCCCAACTGGGTGACCGGCATCGTGGTGATGATCCTCGTGGGCCTCGTGACCCTGGGCGGCATCAAGCGCATCGCCATTACCGCGGCGCGCATCGTCCCGACCATGGCCCTGATCTACGTGATCGGCGCCATCGGCGTGCTGGTGAGCTTCTACGATCAGATACCGGCGGCGTTCGGCCAGATCTTCGCCGGCGCCTTCACGACCTCGTCCGCGGTCGGCGGCTTTGCCGGAGCGACCATGGCCATGGCCATTCGTTACGGCATCGCCCGCGGCATCTTCTCGAACGAGGCGGGACTGGGATCGGCGTCGATCGTCCACGCCCAAGCGAAGAACAAACCCTATGCCCAGGGCCTGTGGGGAATGTGGGAGGTCTTCATCGATACCCTGGTCGTCTGCACGATGACCGCCCTCGTGATTCTGGTCACCGGCGTGATCCAGACCGGGCAGACCGGCGCCGAACTGACCAGCAGCGCCTTCGCCAGCGGCCTGCCGGGCCTCGGCGGATGGATCGTGCTGATCTCGATTGTGCTCTTCTCCTACAGCACCATGCTCACCTGGAACTTCTACGGGGAAAAGAGCTGGGAATACGCCTTCGGGCCGAAGGTGGTCACCCCCTACAGGCTGATCTTCATCGGCTTCCTGTTCCTGGGCGCGATCGGCGGACTGACCACGGTCTGGGATATCTCCGACACCCTGAACGGGCTGATGGCCGCGCCCAACCTGATTGCACTGATTCTCCTGGCCGGGGTGCTGGTGAAGGAAAAGGTGAAGTACATGAAGGAGCAGAGCGAAGAGGCGGCCCGCAAGGACGCCGACGAGAAAGGGCCTTCGGACGGGCAATGATCGGGGTTTCGGGGCGGGTCCGCGCGGACCCGCCCCGTTGCTGACGGATGTGCCGGCGCCACGCGACTGCGGGCGATCCGGATCGGCCCATGGAACCCTTCATCGAACTTCACCCGGTCGTGCCCCGCGTCCTTGCCAATCGGGCGAGCCGGGCTGGGGTGGCTCCGGACTGGTTGCTGGACTTCTCGCCGCGCTCCCTGGACCCGCCGGACGGGCTGCCGGATGTCGTATCGCTGGCGCGGAGGCGCGCCTGGTATTCACTCCGGAAGCCCACTGGTGGCAGGGTCAACGGCGCCTGCAGGTCCGTATCCGGGGGCTGCAATCCTGATCTCGTCCGTTGCCAGCGGGCGGAAGCAATTCAACCGGAATACGCGCATGGAAAAACATCGCCTTCGGCCGCATCTTTTGCGCTTACGCTGGTCTCACTAGTTGTGCACAATGGTACCAAAGCGCGAGCAACAGCGTGACTTGAGAACCCCAACAGGAATCCCCATGGCTGAACCCAAACCTCCGGTCGCATGGTCGAACGCGATCTTTTTCGCGTTGACCAACCTGGCCGCTGTCACCCTCGTCCCCTTGTGGGGCATGACTCAGGGCTACAGCAGTTCGGCCTGGTTCTTCTTCGCCGCCCTGCTGGTCCTGGGGGGTATGAGCATAACCGTCGGGTATCACCGCATGTGGGCGCATCGCACCTTCAAGGCCCGGGCGCCGCTGCGTCTGGTGCTGGCGATTTTCGGTGCCATGGCGTTGCAGAACAGCATCCTCAACTGGGCGGCCCGGCACCGCGTGCATCACCGCTATGTCGACGATGTGTCGCGGGATCCACACTCCATCAAGCGCGGCTTCTGGCATGCCCACATCGGCTGGATGCTGCGCGACTGGCCCACCACCCAGGCCGATTACTCGCGGGTCAAGGATCTGGAAAGGGATCCCATCGTGATGTGGCAGCATCGGAACTACTGGACCCTGGTCTGGGCCACCAACCTGGGCCTGCCGCTGGTCCTTGGTCTGTTGTTGGGCGACGTGGTCGGAATGCTCCTGCTCGCAGGCGTGCTGCGGCTGGTGCTCAGCCATCACTTCACCTTCTTCATCAACTCGCTGGCACACATGTGGGGCAAGCGGCCCTACAGCGACCAGAACACGGCCGTGGACAACGGCATGGTCGCCCTGCTGACCTGGGGTGAGGGCTATCACAACTATCACCATGCCTTCCAGGCCGATTACCGCAACGGCGTGCAGTGGTGGCAATACGATCCCTCGAAATGGCTGATCAATGTGTGTGCATGGACGGGCCTCGTCTATGATCGTCGCCGCATCCCGGCATTCAAGATCCAACGGGCCCGGCTGCAAATGGATCTGCTCCGGCTCTCAAAGCTGGCCGAAGAAAGGGCGGTTCAGGAAACCTGGCGCGAGGCCATCGAGCGCGAATACCAGCGTTTTCGGGACACCGTGAACCAATGGCAGGAAGTGCAGGCGCGCAGGGTCCGCGCCGGCAAGGAGGCCATGAACGACCGCTGGCTCCGTACCGAGCTGAGAACCTCGCTCAAGGAACTCGAATACCGGCTCAAGATGCAGCGGCGCCGGCTGCGGGCGCTCACTGCGGCCCTGAGTCCCGCTTCGGTCTGACCCGGCGGCCTCCCGGTATCCGGAATCAATCCGCTGCAGGGTGTTTCCAGGTTGAAGCGCCCCAACCCTCAGCCCCCAGTGCCGGGCGTGTCTGCCAATGGAGGTGCGGGCATGGGTTTCTGGAACAACATGGCCTACGCCATCCGCAATACCCGGGCCGCGCTGGCGGCGCTCGGGATGCTGGTGGTGCTCGGGGTGCTGCTGTATGGACGCTGGTCCG